>CAKAQU010000039.1 GCA_916720335.1 uncultured Moraxella sp.
ATGGCTTGGTTGGCGTTATTGGCGTGTAAAGTGGCAAACACTAAGTGTCCAGTTTCAGCATACTGAATGGCATAACTCATGACTTCACGGTTACGAATCTCACCAATCAAAATCACATCGGGCGCTTGACGCAGGGTATTTCTTAAACCATCTTCAAAAGACAAAGTATCAATTCCAACCTCACGTTGTGTAACAATACAGCCTTTATGTTGATGTACATATTCAATTGGGTCTTCAACGGTAATGATATGACCTCGAGAATTTTCATTGCGATAACCCATCATTGCTGCAAGCGTCGTCGATTTACCCGTACCTGTTGCACCTACAAGCAAAATAATACCACGCTTTTTCATCGCCAATTCATTCAAAATAGGCGGTAATTTTAAATCATCCGTGGTTGGGATTTGGGTTTCAATTTTACGCAAAACCATGCCTGCTTTATCACGTTGAATAAAAGCAGACACACGAAAACGGGCTGTTTCTTCTTTGTCAGTAATGGCAAACTGACATTCGTGAGTTTCTTCAAATTCCGCCTTTTGTTTATCCGTCATAATTCCAAGAACCAAAGCCATGGATTGTTCGGATGTTAAAGGTGTTTTGGTCATCGGGTGAATGGTGCCATTGACTTTTAAAGACGGTGGCACCCCTTCAGTAATAAAAAGGTCAGAACCATTTTTGGCAATCATGACTTGTAATAATTTATCAAAATTCATAAGTTTCCTTAATATGATAAAAAATTCATATTATAAAAATGCTTCTGGCTGTTTGGCATACATGCGCGCTGATTCTTTGGTGATGACACGGCTAGCAACCAGATTTTTTAAGGTTTGGTCAAGAGTAATCATACCTTCGCCCGCGCCAGTTTGAATTGCTGAATACATTTGAGCCACTTTATTTTCACGAATCAAGTTACGAATCGCAGGCGTGCCAAGCATGATTTCATGAGCTGCCACACGACCTCCGCCAATGCGTTTTAATAACGACTGAGAAATGACCGCCTGCAAAGACTCTGAAAGCATGGCACGAATCATATCTTTTTCGGCTGCAGGGAAAACGTCAATGACACGGTCAATCGTTTTTGCAGCAGAGTTGGTGTGCAGCGTACCAAACACTAAATGCCCAGTTTCAGCGGCTGTCAAGGCCAGACGAATCGTTTCAAGGTCGCGCATCTCACCCACCAAAATGACATCGGGGTCTTCACGCAGTGCCGAACGCAGTGCCGCTTCAAAACCCAAAGTGTCTCGATGAACCTCACGCTGGTTTATCAGCGATTTTTTGGATTCATGCACAAATTCAATTGGGTCTTCAATGGTTAAAATATGTTCTTTGCGAGTCTCATTAATATAATTAATCATCGCCGCAAGTGTTGTTGATTTACCAGAACCTGTTGGTCCTGTTACCAAAACCACGCCGCGTTTAAAATCAGAAACCTTTTTAAAAACAGGTCCCATGCCCAAATCATCCATTGTCAAAACTTTGGATGGAATGGTACGAAATACAGCGCCTGCGCCACGATTTTGGTTAAAAGCATTAACACGAAAACGAGCTAAATTAGGAATCTCAAATGAAAAATCCGTCTCAAAAAATTCTTCATAATCAGCACGCTGTTTGTCATTCATGATGTCATAAATCAATTTATGCACTGTTGAATGGTCCATCTCTGGTGTGTTAATGCGCACCACTTCACCATCAACACGAATCATTGGTGGCAGCCCTGCTGACAAATGCAAATCTGACGCTCTGTTTTTGACCACAAAACGCAATAAATCTTCAATACTAGGGGATGACATGATTTACCTTTACTTTATTGTAATATAACTAAAAAACACAAAATCAAGAAATAAAATGAATCAAAATACAACATTGAAAAATGCGATCTTTATGTATGTATTAAAACATGACCGATTTTAAGATACAAGGCATTTTATAACAAAGTTTATGCCTTTGATGGTAAAATTTTGTTAGAATAAATAAAATTGTTTTATTCTTGTATCAATCATGACCACTCAAAATTTACTCATTCAACGTTTTTTGAATGTTAAAAACCATTTAAATCAATATAATCAACAATTTAAACAAAAAGCTCAATTATTAGCCGTTTCAAAAACCAAGCCTGCTGAGGATATTCGCACATTGTTTCATCAAGGTCAAACCATGTTTGGTGAAAATTATCTACAAGAAGCAGTTGCTAAAATTCAGCAATTACAAGATTTACCAATTGTTTGGCATTATATTGGGCATATTCAGCGCAACAAAACACGTGATATTGCCCAATATTTTGATTGGGTGCAAACCATTGATCGCGGCATCATCGCCAAACGCTTAAATGAGCAGCGACCAGAAAATTTACCCCCCATTAACGTACTGATTGAGCTCAATATTGATGATGAAGCCAATAAATCAGGATGTAAAGTAGATGAACTTGACAAGTTAATTGATGAAATTTTAAGCTACCCGCGTTTATGTTTGCGAGGTTTGATGATTATTCCCAATAAACATGGTAGCGATGCTTTTGTGCGTACTCAGGCAATTTTTAACCGGATTAAAGAACAACGCAGATTAACAAATTGGGATACACTTTCTATGGGCATGAGTAGCGACATGCAAGATGCAGTTGCTCATGGTTCAACAATGGTGCGAGTAGGAACGGCGATTTTTGGAGAAAGAGACTATAAATAATACATCACGCCTAATAAAAATAACAGCGTGTGTTTGTTGAAAATTAAAAACCTGCGTTAAAATTAACACAGGTTTTTGTAAAAGAATAAATATTACTTATTAATGAATATTGCCAAGTTCGTTCGCAAAACTAGCAGCAAAATCATCATCACCTAAATCTGGTTTTGGTGACTCAAGTGACAAAAATTCTTCTTTTTGTTTGGCTTCATCCAATGCTTTTTGGGCGCGACGCTGACGACTTTGATGATATGCAAGCCCCGTACCTGCTGGAATTAGGCGACCAACAACCACGTTTTCTTTAAGCCCACTTAAGTCATCTACTTTGCCCATTACTGCCGCAGCGGTTAACACGCGGGTAGTTTCTTGGAAAGATGCCGCTGAAATGAAGCTTTCAGTTGCAAGACTGGCTTTGGTAATACCAAGAAGCTGACGCTCAAAACGCACAGGGAATTTATCTTCCGCTAAAAGTTTGGCATTTAATTCACGAATCTTATTAAATTCAGCTTGGTCGCCTTTAAAGTAACTAGAATCGCCACCGTCAATAATTTCCACTTTGCGCAACATTTGACGTAAAATCACCTCAATGTGCTTGTCATTAATTTTTACGCCTTGTAAACGGTAAACTTCTTGAACTTCATTAACCACATAATTTGCCAATGCAGTTTCGCCTTTTAAGCGCAAGATATCATGTGGATTTTGAGGACCATCTGACACCACTTCGCCGCGTTCTACCGTTTCGCCTTCAAAGACGTTGATTTGACGCCATTTTGGAATTAGCTCTTCATGAGTGTTGCCATCTTCATCGGTAATGATAAAGCGGTTTTTACCTTTGGTTTCTTTACCAAAACTAACAATACCACTCATTTCTGCCATAATTGCATGGTCTTTAGGACGACGCGCTTCAAATAAATCAGCAACGCGTGGCAAACCACCAGTAATATCTTTGGTTCCTGATGTTGCTTGTGGTACACGACCTAAAACCGAACCTGTAGTTACCGCCTCACCTTCTGTAACACGAATAACGGTTCCTGACGGCAAATAGTAAATAACTTCTTTACCTTCATCTGTATCCAAAATAATTGCAGGACGCACATCTTTTGCAGTACTTGGACGGTCTCTAACAGCTAAAATCTCAAATGAGCTGACCCCAGTTGTTTCGTCAGTTTTTACCGCTGCGGTCATACCATCTATAATGTCATTAAAACGTACTTTACCTGCAAATTCTGTGATAATTGGGTGGGTATGTGGATCCCATTTGGCAATCACATCACCTTGACTGACTGAATCAGCGTCGCAAACCAATATGTTTGAACCATAAGGTACTTTATAACGCTCACGCTCACGACCCTGTTCATCAATCACACCAAGCTCAGCAGAACGTGATACCACCACCAAATAGCCATCAGCATGTTCTACTGTTTTCATATTATGAAAACGCACTGTACCTGTATTATTAACAGAAATACTATTATCTACAGACACTGCACTTGCTGCACCACCAACGTGGAATGTACGCATCGTTAGCTGTGTGCCAGGCTCACCGATGGATTGAGCTGCCATAACCCCAACCGATTCACCGATATTGACCAGATGACCGCGCGCCAAATCACGTCCATAGCATTTTGCACATACGCCGTGATTGGATTCACAGGTAATCACTGAACGCACTTGAACTTCGTCAATAGCATTTTTATCCAGCACTTCAACCAAACGCTCATCAATCAAGGTGCCTTTGGTGATAATCACATCGCCTTTAGCATTGATAACATCTTTAGCTGCCACACGACCAAGTACACGGTCTCCCAAACGCTCAACAATTTCACCGCCATTAATTACAGGGGTCATGCGCTGACCTGCTTCTGTACCACAGTCTTCTTGGGTGATAACCAAATCTTGAGCAACATCAACCAAACGACGAGTTAAATAACCTGAGTTAGCCGTTTTTAATGCTGTATCTGCCAAACCTTTACGCGCACCGTGTGTTGAAATAAAGTACTGCAGTACTGACAAACCTTCACGGAAGTTTGCCTTAATTGGTGTTTCAATAATTGAACCATCTGGTTTTGCCATCAGACCACGCATACCAGCAAGCTGACGAATTTGGGTTGCACTACCACGAGCACCCGAGTCTGCCATCATATAGATGGAATTAAAAGATTTTTCACGAACCGTTTCGCCATTTGCATTAACCACTTCATCGCTTGATAAGTTTTCCATCATGGCATTAGCAATTTTATCACTGGTACGCGACCAAATATCCACCACTTTATTGTAACGCTCGCCAGCGGTCACAATACCTTGGTCAAATTGTTTTTCGATATCACGCACTTCAGCATCGGCAGCATCAACAATGGCTTTTTTGGTTGGTGGAATTACCATATCTTCCATGCCAATAGAAATGCCTGATAATGTTGCTTGGGCAAAGCCTAAATACATCAGATGGTCAGCAAAGAGTACAGATTCTTTTACGCCCAGTTTACGATAACAAGAGTTTAGTAATTTTGAGATGTTTTTCTTGGTCATCTCTTTATTACATTCGTCAAATCCCATGCCTTCTGGCATGATATTCCAAATTAAAAGACGTCCTGCGACTGTGTCTTTGATTTGGGTATGTTTGCTTTTTTCACCCGTTCTTTCGTCAATAATAACCTCGGTAACGCGTACTTTGATGGCAGCATTTACCGATAAATCATCAGAACCAATGGCGCGCAAGGCTTCATTAACGGTACTAAAGACCATGTTTTCACCTTTTGCTCCAATGTGACTACGGCTAATATAATAAAGCCCAAGTACCACGTCTTGAGATGGCACAATAATAGGCTCACCATTGGCAGGCGATAAAATATTATTGGTAGACATCATCAAAGCACGAGCTTCAAGCTGTGCTTCTAAGGTCAATGGTACGTGTACCGCCATTTGGTCGCCGTCAAAGTCGGCGTTAAATGCCGCACAAACCAAGGGGTGTAGCTGGATTGCTTTACCTTCAATCAATACAGGTTCAAACGCTTGTAGACCCAAACGGTGAAGTGTAGGCGCACGGTTTAGCAATACTGGATGTTCACGAATTACGCTAGCAAGCATATCCCAAACCACCGGCTCTTCACGCTCAACCATTTTTTTAGCGGCTTTAATTGTGGTTGCAATATTATTTTGTAGTAGTTTAGCGTAAGTAAATGGCTTAAATAATTCCAGCGCCATTTTCTTAGGCAAACCACACTGATGCAAACGCAATGTTGGACCAACTACAATGACCGAACGCCCTGAATAGTCGACACGTTTACCCAAAAGGTTTTGACGGAAACGACCTTGCTTCCCTTTGATCATATCAGCTAGGGATTTTAAAGGACGTTTGTTTGAACCAGTAATTGCGCGACCACGGCGTCCATTGTCAAGCAACGCATCAACCGCTTCTTGGAGCATACGCTTTTCATTACGAACAATAATATCTGGTGCGTTTAACTCCAACAAGCGTTTTAAACGGTTATTACGATTAATCACACGACGATACAAATCGTTTAAATCTGACGTTGCAAAACGACCGCCCTCCAATGGCACCAAAGGACGTAAATCTGGTGGCAACACAGGCAAAACGGTCATGACCATCCATTCAGGTTTGTTGCCAGAATCGCGGAAAGATTCTAACAATTTCAAGCGCTTAGACATTTTTTTGAGCTTCGTTTCAGAACCTGTTTGTGGAATCAAAGCACGCAGTTCTTCGATTTCACCCTCAACATCAATGTCTTTTAACAAGTTTTGAACCGCTTCAGCACCCATTTTAGCAACGAATTCATCGCCATATTGCTCAAGTGCATTAAAATACTCTTCATCATCAAGCAGCTGATATTTTTCCAATCCCGTCATACCAGGATCAGTTACGATATAGCTTTCAAAATAAAGCACACGTTCAATATCACGCAACGTAATATCCAGCAAAAGACCGATACGGCTTGGCAAAGACTTTAAAAACCAAATATGCGCCACAGGTGAGGCAAGCTCAATATGTCCCATGCGTTCGCGGCGAACTTTTGCGGCGGTAACTTCTACACCACATTTTTCACAAATGATACCTTGAAATTTACGGCGTTTGTATTTACCACACAAGCACTCAAAATCTTTAACAGGTCCAAAAATTTTTGAACAAAACAGACCATCGCGCTCTGGCTTAAATGTACGGTAATTAATGGTTTCAGGTTTTTTTACTTCACCATGCGACCATGATTTAATGGTGTCAGGTGATGCCAAAGAAATCTGAATGCTGTCAAACTCTTTTATACCATCGGCAGGTTTCATGATGTCTAATAAGTCTTTCAAAGGGTTTCTCCAGTTTGATAAATGGGCAGGTAAGGAGGCGTACCCCCTTACTTTAATCAGTATGATTTAATTGGAATTTTATTTCTTTTCTTTTAAATCAATATTGATACCCAATGAACGAATTTCTTTGGTTAATACGTTAAACGATTCTGGCATACCAGGGTTCATATACTGCTCGCCATCAACGATGTTTTTATACATGCGGGTACGCCCCTCCACATCATCAGACTTAACCGTGAGCATTTCTTGCAAGGTGTAAGTTGCACCATACGCCTCTAATGCCCAAACTTCCATCTCACCAAATCTTTGACCACCAAATTGAGCTTTACCACCCAATGGTTGCTGAGTCACTAATGAGTATGAACCTGTTGAACGGGCATGCATTTTATCATCCACCAAATGGTTAAGTTTTAACATATACATATAGCCCACGGTTACTGGACGGTCAAATTTTTTGCCTGTACGACCATCATAAAGCGTTTGCTGTCCAGTCTTAGACAAACCTGCCAGTTCAAGTAATGATTTGATTTGCGTTTCTTCAGCACCATCAAATACTGCTGTACCCATTGGTACACCTTGACGTAAGTTTTGAGCAAGTGCAAGTAAATCATCATCAGATAAACTATCCAAATCTACCTGCTCACCCCCAACTTGGTTATAAATTTTATCCAGGAATACTCGCAATTCACTAATTGCTGCCTTGGCTTTTAGCATTTGATCAATCTTTTCACCAAGACCGCGAGCAGCCATACCTAAGTGTGTTTCCAAGACTTGACCAATATTCATACGAGACGGTACGCCCAGCGGGTTTAATACGATGTCTACAGGGTTGCCCTTGCTATCATACGGCATGTCTTCTACAGGCATGATGCGAGAAACTACGCCTTTGTTACCATGACGACCTGCCATCTTATCACCAGGCTGGATACGACGTTTTACCGCTAAATACACTTTGACGATTTTTTGTACGCCATGCGCCAAATCATCACCTGCGGTTAATTTGCGTTTTTTCTCGGCAAATTTGTCATCAATTTCTTTTTGTTTATCCACTAAAAATTCTGAGATTTGTGTTAAACGCTCTGAAATCTCTTCTTCAGCTGGCTGAATGTCAAACAAAGTATCTAAGGCAAGATTTTCTAAATCAGCTGATGTCAAAACAGTGCCTGCCTTAAATCCAGCACCGCCACTGACTTTTTCACCCTCAAGCAACGCCATGACACGACTACGGGCAGCAGCTTCAAAAATTACCAACTCTTCTTTTAAATCTTTTCGATAATCATCAAGCATTGCTTTTTCAATGGCTTTAGCGCGACTGTCTTTTTCCAAACCATCGCGAGTAAATACCTGAACATCAATAACGGTGCCTTTGGTCGATGATGGTACACGCAGTGAAGTATCTTTTACATCAGCAGCTTTTTCACCAAAGATTGCGCGTAAAAGCTTTTCTTCGGGAGTGAGTTGGCTTTCCCCTTTTGGCGTTACTTTACCCACCAAAATATCACCAGCGCTAACTTCGGCACCAATGTATACAATTCCTGCTTCATCCAAATTAGATAATGCTGCTTCGCCCACATTTGGAATATCGCCTGTAATTTCTTCAGGCCCAAGCTTGGTATCACGCGCCACACAAGTTAATTCTTGAATATGAATGGTGGTAAAACGGTCTTCTTGCACCACACGCTCTGATAACAAGATGGAATCTTCAAAGTTATAACCATTCCAAGGCATGAACGCCACGCGCATATTTTGACCTAATGCCAACTCACCCAAATCAGTTGATGGTCCATCTGCCAAAATATCACCTTGAGCAATGACATCGCCTGCATTTACAATCACACGTTGGTTGATACAGGTATTTTGGTTGGAACGAGTGTATTTAATCAAATTATAAATATCAATCCCTGCCTCGCCCGCTGTCATTTCATCTTCATTGACGCGCACAATAATACGACTAGCATCAACTTCTTCTACAACACCGCCACGTTTAGCAACCACACACACCCCACTATCACGTGCTACATGGCGCTCCATACCAGTACCAACAAGCGGTTTGTCAGAACGCAAAGTTGGTACAGCTTGACGCTGCATGTTTGACCCCATCAAAGCACGGTTAGCATCGTCATGCTCTAAAAATGGAATTAGGCTTGCAGCAACTGACACCACCTGACGAGGTGATACATCCATATGGGTAACCTTGGATGGGCTCATACGCACAGATTCACCTTGGTGACGAACCATAACCATCTCTTCAGTCAGCTCGCCCTTTTCATTCATGGGTGAATCTGCCTGAGCAATCACCATACCCACTTCTTCAATTGCTGATACATACTCAATTTCATCGGTAACGCATCCATCAATAACACGACGATACGGAGTTTCCAAGAAACCGAAATTATTTGTTTTTGCAAAAACTGCCAAAGAGTTAATCAAACCGATGTTTGGACCTTCTGGTGTTTCAATTGGACACACGCGACCATAATGGGTAGTATGTACGTCTCGCACCTCAAATCCTGCTCGTTCACGCGTCAAACCACCCGGGCCCAGTGCTGATACACGGCGTTTGTGAGTAATCTCTGACAATGGATTGTTTTGGTCCATAAACTGAGACAACTGACTAGAACCAAAAAATTCTTTAATAGAAGCAACCACAGGTTTTGAGTTAATTAAATCTTGTGGGGATAAATTATCTGACTCAGCATTAGTTAAACGCTCTTTAACCGCTCTCTCAACACGCGCCAGACCAATACGGAACTGATTCTCTGTCATTTCACCAACGGAACGAATACGTCGGTTACCTAGATGGTCAATATCATCAACTTCACCACGACCATTGCGGATTTCAATCAGTTCTTTCACCACATCAATAATGTCTTCTTTGGACAAAACACCTTGCTGGCGCTGAACCTCGATATCGTCTGAATCGATAAATTCACGACCTAAACGACGGTTAAACTTCATACGACCAACATTGGATAAATCATAACGCTCTTGGCTAAAGAACATGGTTTCAAACAATTTTTCAGCAGCATCTAAAGTAGGTGGTTCGCCTGGACGCATAACCTTGTAAATTTCAACCAGTGCTTCCTCACGTGTTGTAACTACATCGGCACGCAATGTATCAGCAATATAAGTACCGTGATCGATATCATTGGTAAATAGGATTTTAAATTCTTGAATATTTTTCTCAGCCAGTTTTACCAAAAGCTCATGGTCAATCAATGAGTTAGCACGAGCAATCACTTCATCATCAACTACGATATCTTCTGCTAAAATACGCTCATATAAATATTCATCGGGCACAGCCAAATTGGTCATATTTGCTGCTTGCAATTTTTTGATGCGATTAGCATTGATACGTTTGCCCTGCTCTACAATTACTGTACCATCAGGAGCAACGATATCAAATTGAGCCATCTCACCCGTCAAACGTTCAGGAATCAACTCAATCTCAAACTGCTCTGCACCCTTATAGATGGTTGTTGTTTCAAAAAACGTGTGCAAGATATCGCTAGTAGTCATACCAATAGCACGCAAAATAATACTTGCTAATAGTTTACGACGACGGTCAATACGGGCGTATACTAAATCCTTAACATCAAATTCAAAATCCAACCAAGAACCGCGATAAGGGATGATGCGAGCATTGTATAACACCTTACCACTTGAATGGGATTTACCCTTATCATGGTCAAAAAACACACCAGGAGAACGATGTAGTTGAGAAACGATTACGCGTTCAGTACCATTAATAATAAATGTACCATTATCTGTCATCAATGGAATTTCACCCATATAGACACTTTGTTCACGAACATCTTTGATGCTGGTTTTATTATCTTTATCTTTAATTACTAAACGAATTTTAACACGTAAAGGCGCAGCAAAAGTTGAGCCACGCATGATGCACTCACGCTCATCAAATTCTGGTTTACCTAAATAATACTCAACAAATTGCAACTCAGCGTTGCCTGAGTGGCTAACAATTGGAAAAATTGAGGAAAAGGCTGCCTGTAATCCTACATTGGCACGTCCCTTAGGTTTTTTATGTTCTTGTAGAAATTGCTCATAAGAATCCACCTGAATGGCGAGCAAATAAGGCACGTCCATCACATCTGGCAGCCTAGAAAAACTTTTGCGAATGCGTTTCTTTTCAGTATAAGAATATGCCATCAAGATTCCTTAATAAACAGTGGTAAAAACACGCTAAATTGATTTTAATTAGTAAGGTGGACAACCAAACCGCTAATCTTCAGCTCAAATCAACCAATCAAAGATACGAAAACAAGCCAAATACTTCTGTATTTAGCTTTTAGAATAATTGGTCAGTCAATAGGTGCTTGCATAGGAGCATGGATTCTTTTTGAAGCAACCAATGATGTAAAAATCATTAAAGTTACATAAAAGGTCAAATCCTGTATTTTACAGCAAAAAATCCAACAATGCAACTACATTGTTGGATTTTATCAATTTTGTCAAACAGCTAAGCTGCTTTAAGAAAATTATTTAAGCTCAACGCTTGCGCCAGCTTCTTCAAGTTTTTTCTTAAGTTCTTCAGCATCAGCTTTAGAAGCGCCTTCTTTAACTACTTGTGGCGCACCTTCAACTAGGTCTTTAGCTTCTTTTAGACCTAAGCCAGTTACTTCACGAACCACTTTAATTACGGCTACTTTCTTATCTCCAGCGCTAGTTAATACAACGTCAAAATCGTCTTTTTCTTCAGCAGCAGGAGCGTCACCACCAGCAACAGGGGCAGCGGCTAAAGCGGCGGCAGATACGCCAAATTTCTCTTCCATCGCAGTGATAAGTTCAACGATTTCCATTACTGATTTTTCAGCAATCGCATCTAGGATTTGTTCATTAGTCAATGACATAGCAATTATTCCTATAGAAATAAAAAAATAAAGTTAATAAACGGCGCAATTATGCCGCTTCTTCAGCTTGCAATTTATCACGTAAAGCAGCCAAGGTGCGAGCTAGCTTGCCAGCAGCGGCCTCTTTCATGGTACCCATTAGACGTGCAATTGCTTCGTCGTAGGTTGGTAAGGTTGCAAGTTTATCAATAGATTTTGCATCAATAAATTCGCCTTCAAAAGCTGCGCCTTTGATTTCGAACTTGTCGTTAGCCTTTGCAAATTCTTTAAATAAACGAGCAGCCGCACCAGGGTGCTCATTTGAAAATGCAATTAAAGTAGGCCCAACAAACACATCACTCATGCACGCAAATTCAGTGTCTGCCAATGCACGACGCAATAAAGTATTACGTACAATGCGCATATCCACACCCGCCGCGCGAGCTGATTTACGAAGTCCGGTCATCTTAGCTACTGTAACGCCACGAGAATCGGCAACTACAGCAGAGAGCGCACCTTTGGCAACTTCACTTACTTCAGCAACAATTGCTTGTTTGTCTTGAAGATTTAATGCCATGGGTTGTCTCCATATTTATCACAAAGTGATAAGCAAATTTTACAAATATCAACTAAAATGTCGTATTTGCACCAATATTACGGTGACAGTTAGTCTTACCGTCTGCGTAGGCTGGAATTTTAAACCAACAATTTTAATCATTAGTACCTACGGTCTTAGACAGCACAACCCGTGTGCTGAACTAAATTTATTACTTAAGGGGTGCTATTATAGGCAAAAAACCAGAAAAATCAAGTCAAATTTTTTGCCCAAACACCCAAAAAGTCGTCAAATCAATTATTTATTAGCACGGTGTGGTACTGGGTCGATAGCAATACCAGGTCCCATAGTGCTTGATAAAGTAATTTTTTTGATGTAGATGCCTTTTGAAGTTGCTGGTTTAGCACGCTTCAAGTCATTTAATAATGCAGTGGCATTTTGCTCAATTTGTTCGCCAGTAAAACCAATCTGACCAATTGAAGCGTGAATAATACCTGCTTTATCAACACGGTATTGTGCTTGACCTGCCTTAGTATTTTTAACTGCGGTAGCAACATCAGCAGTCACTGTGCCAACTTTTGGGTTTGGCATCAAACCACGTGGACCTAAGATGGTACCTAGTTGTCCTACCACACGCATTGCATCAGGAGCGGCAATCACAACATCAAAATCTAGGTTGCCAGCCTTAATACTTTCAGCCAAATCTTCAAAACCAACTACATCAGCGCCCGCCTCTTTAGCGGCATCAGCAGCAGCACCTTGTGCAAAAACAGCAACACGTTTAGT
>CAKAQU010000040.1 GCA_916720335.1 uncultured Moraxella sp.
CCTTCTGCTTGTTTGCTCATACCATAGCTGTTAAATTCCCCCAATACTTCTTTGTCCGTCATTTGTTGACAAATTGTTAATTGAAAATCTTGTTTTGTGGTTTGACTATTTAATTGAATAAATGGATATTTTTTATTCTGCCGTTTATGAATTTTGCAATGCGTCAACGCCTCTTTAAAGCTAATGCCTTTAAATTTAGCAAATTTTTCAGCCGTTTTATGTATATTATCAGAGCGGTAACGCTTCACTATGACAAATTTAGTTACCTTATCATCCACTGAATGAATTGCCTTAATATGCACATAATCATTCAAACGCTCAAGCCATTTACAAATATCAAGTTTGATTAAATCATCACGATGATGGGCAAAAATTCGCAGTTTATTTCCCAATGTGCTTATAGTTTTATCATCCGTTTGGCAATATTGATACTGTGGGAAACTAATACCAATGTTGTCAATACCATGTTGATTTTTAATATCGGCCAGCGCAATATGCAGTTGAGTAAATACTTTTGTCCATAAAAAATAAGGGCTGACTTCTGCATCGGGCATTAATGTGATTTCTTGGTAAAATTTCATAAATTTTTCCTAAAAAAATAAAATTCGCTTATCAAAAACCACCATCTGAAAGGAGTGTTACCCCCTTTCAAATTTAGGTTTTGGTTTTATGGCTAAAATATTACTCTTTACCGCTCGCCCCAAATACACCGCCTCGAATCAGTACCGCCATCACGTAATGCTGATTTTCTAAATCGGGCTTTTCATCCTTTAAAACCCACGCATCAAAGAGCGAATAAAAATCTTGTTTTTGTTTTGGCTGACGAAATGCCGTTCCGAGTGTTGTTACCGTACCATAGGTTTCAATAGCGATTGGGAAATTAGATTCTGGATACCAAGTATCAATTGTACGAATGGCATTACCAATTTTTTGAGAGTGCATGCCCGCCTTATCATTGACTTTATAAAGTTCTTTGCTTTTATTTTTATCCTTGTCTAAAATCAATTCTTGAGATGGATAAACTTCCTGACCATAACCAACAACTGCATAGGCTTTAATGTTTAAAATCACAAATGCACTACCTAATAAACCTTGCTCAATCCAATTTGCCAAGGTTGCCAAATCATCGTTTTGGGTATCAAAATGATGGATGGAAATGCTTTTAGCATCAAATGTTAAAATTTTTTCTTGACCATCCAATTTACAACGAACTTCTACAGTGATTTTTTCAGCACCAACACGGTTACGCCATAGCCAGCGAGCATTGGCAATATTGGTTGCATAACGATGCGCTAAAGTTTTTATACCTTGCTCTTGTTGATATTGTTGCACAACTTGCAATAGTTTTGTTTGGTATTCTGGCTCATTACACACATTAGGTTTGCCATCAAAAGGTAATACTTTTAGTGTATATGACACAATCAAAGTATCGTTGTCTTCTGATAAAGACGCCCAGTCTACTTTTTGTAAATTGGCTTTTTCAATTTCATTATCTAATTTAGCAGGGTCATTTGCAATAGCATTTTTTTGACGATTGCTAATGGTGCCACGCAATGATTTTTCTTGTACGGGTACAGATGTAATTTGACTGTTTGGATTTTGACTGTCTTTTTGGGTAAAGACTGCATCAGAAACATCCAATTTACGTTCAAACGCCAGTACAGATGGTACGGTTAATTTTTCAGTTGGTTTACTCATAAAAAACTCCATTATTGAGTGTTAAAAATTAAATATTAAAATGATAATTCACTGTTTTGGGTTAATAAATACAAGCCATTTTCATCGTATGTTTGTCGCCAAAAGGCAGTTTGCATACAATTGGTTAAATGATGCGGATACACCCATTTACCCAAACCATAAACGGCTTCCACATATTGACTGCAATATTCTGGATTGCGAACATTTGCCATTTTACCTGAATCAAACTGTTTACTGATTGCCTGATAACCCATAGGCATTGGCACAAGCCAGCCACAACCTGTTTTAACTGATTGGGTATGCCATTGAGTGCCATTATTTTCATCAACCTTAGGAATATGGTGAAGTGTACAAACATCCAAAAATACATCCAGTGGTGTAGTGCTTGGGTCTTTATCTTGAGACTTAGCAATCAAGTCAGCAAATTCATCACTTGCATCCATCAGTACAAACGCAGGCATGAGCATTGGTGCAATGTTACATAATTTTTCAAAACCAAAATACTGCACAGGATTAGTTTTTGCCATCGCCATTACGCTTCCGCCAGCAATTCTTTGCTGAAAAATGGCTTGTGATATAAATTGGGTTAATTCCTTAATTGTATCTTCACAAAGCTCATCATCAGAACAAACTTCAACCACAAGGCTAACTTGCAAATTACATTTACCCTCCTCAACAATAGCAGCAGTTCCACCATCTTTTTTTAAGGGGTTACGAGTTTGGATAAAAGTATAATCACGATAACGATTGACGCGGTAAACCTTTGGTTGGCAATCATAACAAGCCACTAGCACCCCGCCTAAAGATAGATGACCAAATCGAGAATCCGCCATTATTTTACGTGATAAAGCATGAACTGCTCCTGTAAATCCTGTAATGGCAGGAAAACCGTAAGTCAAAGGTCCTGAAATGGTATTGGCATCATCAATTTTTATCCGATTTAATAACAGATAGCCTACGACCATTTTCTCTGATAAATCATTCATAAAAACACCCCTTTGCCTGCGCGCTGATAAAAGTCTTGCATTTCTTCAATTTCTCGTTTCCATTCCTTATGTTCACTGTCAGCAAAATCAAATTTTAAATCTTGAAATCTTTTACGCAATTTATCATTTAGCCAAGATGCAAAATCGTTTAAAATTTCTTTTTGCCAATCATTTTTAGTTTTGCACAATAAAAACTCCTCCTCACCTTCTAAATCCGCGCGATATGGGTCTAGCCATATTTTTTGTTCTAAAGATAGATGATAATCTCTTGACCAACCTGCGGGCTGATTTTGCAAATGATGTGCAATACCAAAGATGGTGTGCAAAATGCGGTCTATGGCATCTTTTCGTTTATCGCGCACATGGATGTTGTTTTTAGTATCTTGCACAACTTGTACAATAAACTCAAAATCATCTTCAACATAATATTTTAATTGCTCGCTATGAAAAAAATTTTCAGTAAACTTTGATAAAGCAAACATTTGTCTTTTTTGAATTTTTGGTGGAAGTGATGGTAACAAATAATTGCGTCCGCCTTGCCTTACCGTCAGCTGACTGATGTTTTGTGGCTTTGACCCGCCAAGATTTAATATCGCCATATTTGGCATGCTAAGATAAGGCGTATGGTCAGCCCCAAGTTTAAAGCGATTTTCAAGAGCTTTTTTATTTTCATCAGAATATCTTAACTGATTTATTTTCTGATAAATCTCATAAGACAATGCTGATGGGTGCAATGGTATAATATTGACATACTCTAAAGCATTCACACAATCAACAGTTGTATCATTTAACGCCCAAAGTAACTGCTTATTACGCTCTTCAGTAGCAGGATTAATGAGTTTATTTTCTAAGGCTTGTTTAAATTTTGCATGATAAAAATTTGCCACATCTTTATCGCAAGATAACGATGCAATAAAATCTGCATTATCTGATAAAATTAAATCACGTACCTTTACCCCATCGGTCACATCAAAATCAAAAAACGAAGCCAGTGGTAAAGCTGCTGCATTACCATTAGCGTCTAATGCTGGCTTATCAATACTATGAGTACCAATCAAAGTCTGAACAAGTGGCTGTCTGGGGACGAAATTCACGTTATCGCCTTTGGCAAAAGGATGAACGCCCTTAGAAATATGTGTGCCGAATTTGAGTTGTTTTGCCATGGTGTTTGCCGCTAAATTCAACCAAGTATCTTGATTAAATTTTTGTTTAATCTCCTGAATTTCTGTTTGTAATTTAGTCGCCTCTTTATCATTACCATTGTTTTGAGCAGAAATAAGCTGTTTGCTTATTTTTTCTGTTTTTGCATCAATTTGCTGACTTAAAAATCTACTGATTGCCGTTTTAACAGATTCATTTATGGTCATCATAATAACTTCCTTAATCAATGTTTTAAGAAAATAACGTTTTAAGAACTCAATCGCTCCGCCACCACACCCAAAAATGGGCAAAAATACCATCTATCATGATAGGACACATCAGCAAGGGTTACTCTGCTTAATGCTATCGCCAAAGATGATAGGCTTTTTTCTGGAAAATAACTTTGCAAGTATAACAATTCATCATAAACATCTCCATCAAGCCAAGTATCTATTTGTGAGTTTTTATACTCAAAATCCATTGGTTGAATATAACTGTTATGCTTATTGGCATGTTGTATGCCTTTTTTATAAACATCTTCCAAAGCATAGACATCAAAACCATCGTCATTTTCATTAATTTGTCTGGGAATCAATATCCATTCTTGTTCCTTTGTGGGGTTATGACGAAATGGCGATATTTGTTGCAAATGGGTGTGTAGCCGATTCGATACGCCTTTGTCTCGCCAGTAAGCATTTACATAATTGGTTTTTTCTTGATTAAACAAGCGATTCATCAAGCCGTGTTCAAGCTGTATTAAGCTTTGAGGTTTATTTTCAATTTTGTCTACAAAAATACGAGAACGAGCGTCTATCTGGTTAAGTATATTAACATCAATTAATGCATGCATATCGTATTTGGTTAGCTTATGGTTTTGAGTTTCAAAACCAGGTCGAGTAAACACGGGTTTTTGTCCGCCTTGTTGTAAATAACGGATATTATGATTTAGTATTAAAAGATTGTTCTGTAGAGCTTGTTTTTTGGGTCGATGTCGCCACACTCGCCCTGCCAGTTGAATAATTGAACGCATGGAACTTGGCTCAATAATCGCCCAGTCATAATCGTGGTCGCGACCCACTTCTGCTAAAGGTGTTGCCAGTACCATAAAAATATGATGTTTTGCATTACTTTTAGCCATTGCTTGATAAATTTTATCATGCTTAAAAATTTCTTGTTCATCGGTTTTTCGTGTCAATATTTTATCCAAAGAACGCTCTAGCTGATTTCTAAGTATCAGTGGCTGTCTTGCATGGTAACAAGCAACATGAATGTAAGTATCTAAATCAACCAAGGCATTTTGCAGGTAAAAAGCAATGCGTACCAACTGCTTAATGTTGGCAATTCTTACCAAACCAACGCTTATGTTTTTACCTGATTTTTGACAAGTTACATGATAAGAATGATGTAATAAAACCGCCCCATCAATAATTTTTTGTCCAAGTTGAGTATAAAATTGAGCTTTTTTATCCTGATGGTAAACAATAGACACGGGTAAAATCTGAGCTTTATGACGAACAGGCTGTTGTTGTAAAAACGCGACTCGTTTTTTAATAAATTTTTGATGATTCTCAATAAAACTTTCTTTATCAACACATTGTTGAATGATGGCACTATTTTTTTGTTCATCAAACCATGCACAAATAACCTTTGGGACTGGTTTATTTTGGCTTTGGTTAAATAATTTTCGTCCAGATGCGTAACTTTCAAACAGTCCCTTTACCAAATCAGGTGGTAACGTTGCAGATGACAGCACTATTTTTGAGCCCATCATGCCTGCTAGATGTACTAGACGAGCCAGTGCTGGCAAATCATGATAATCAAAATCATCAACCTCATCCAAAATCAAATCACTACTTAATAAACGAAGCATTGGAGCAATATAGCCACCGCCACGCCTGCATTCACTTGCCCCAATCAAATGGTCGATGGTGCAAGTTACTACAGGCGAAAATAACAAATCCCGTGTTTTGATATTGGTTAACAAAGTATCAATGTTCAACTTGCTCAGAGCATAATGGTCAATCGTAGAATCCACAAAACCATCAACCAATTCATCAGCTGATTCACTTCCAAAAATACCATTAACGCAGTCATCATTGACTTGTTGATTTTTCTGTTCATCGGTAGAAAACAGCTGATGCGTTTGACCACCGCCCACCAAAATCGCCAGCTGTTCACTGGTCAATTGTAAATCCTTTCGCAAATTCAATCCTGTTTGTAAGGTCAATACCCGAAGCCCCAAAGCAATGGTAAATCGCGCTCCTTCCTGCTGATTTGACAAAGCGTACATAATTCGAGCATTAGCAATGGTTTTGCCAGTGCCTGTAGATGCCATATTAATCCCAAAAAACCCGTGAATATCGCTATCGTTTTGTACACTTTGTGCAATTTTGTAGGCGTGATTTTGCCAGATAAAACGATCAATAACTGTATTTTGAATTAAAACACGATGATTTAAAAGTGTAGGCAATTGTTCACTGATAATGGGTAAATAATGGGCAAAGTGCGCGGTAAATGCCGCCACACCCAGTAAATGTTCATCCAAAAATTGCTTAGGCTGGTGAGTTTTATTGTTGGTATTAGCGGCTAAAGGTAAAGAAGATTTGGCTAGTAAACGGCGAGAATCGTTTTGTGCTAATGACGAATAATTATGGTCAGCGATCATTAAACAAAGTCTAGACAAATAAAGTAAGATTGCATTATCAATAGGTTTATTTTGATTGGATAAATTCTGCAACATTTGATTTTGTAAAGCTTTTTTTGCCCAACGCTTTAGCCCGCTTTGCCACTTTTTACTCACAATCACGCATTGATTAAATTGCCAAAAATCTTTAAGTGATTGATTATTTTCAAAAGCTTGAGGATTTTTTACCCAAAAATTTTTGGCAGCAAAATCAGCATACACTTGAGATAGTGAACATTCAAAAGACAAACGTGATGTAGGATGAATTTGAAATTGATGGCGTTCTTTATCCTTTAAAAACACCTCTTTTAATGGCGGCAAACGATGATGACTAACAACCAGCCACAAAAGCCACTGCATCAAAGGCGGAATTTTTGATAAATCGGCTTTTTCCAATTCATCAGATAACAGATAAGTATTTAAATCGGATACATCGTATTTTCCCAGCCATGCATCAATTTGAATAAAACGCTCAAAGCACTCATTATCATTTGTACAACCCTGAATTAGCCAAAGTAAACATTTTAAAGAAATCCATTCGTGCCGATAAGGGTCGCCTGTTTTACCGCCTTGTATTAATTTTTTTTGAAAACCAATGGTTGATTTACCGACATCGTGAAAAAGAGCCGCTAACGTTGCGATAATTTCAATAGCGCCAATATACTGCCAATCGTGTTTCCATGAAGTTTTTAAAATATCTCGCTTAGTGCGATTAACAGGCACAAAACCAAATTCATTAAATCGCTGGCGATTGCCGACAATCCATAAAAGCTCACTGTGTTTACGAGTATGAAAACGATAACAACTTACAGCGGTATTTTTACTAGCTGTGCGAGCAAGTAGTTTTTTTACCATTTGCAAACCATCTTTGGTAATAACGGTTTGCCATGTATTATCGCCAATGCGATTAGCAAATGCATCCAGCACCAAACGAGTGCGTAGCAATGCTTTTTTCTGACATTGACAGATAAATGTAACAATCATATCAATCCCCATTAAAATATTGAGATGCACTCTTTACTTGCTCAAACATATAATCCAACGCTTTATGTTCAGTAAATTTTTGCAAAAGTTTTTGACGAAATTCCTGCTCGCTAAACCCATCTTTAGCACACACAAATGCCCATGGCAATACAATGGCATCCTTAATTAAATCCGCCACATCAAACACCAATGCTCCACGTCTTGTTTTGCCATGCATAACAGCAAATCCATGTGGAATGCCAAGCACCCATAAAGTTGTTGCGGCAAGCCCATAGGCTAAATAATTACCATGATTCAAAAAATTATTCGCACAATCCCCAGCTTCAGGGTCTCGCACAAACATTAATCCCAACCGATTTGATGCAAATTTGTAAAACTGTTTGGTCATGGCAGCTTCAGATAACAACAGCTCATTTACACAAGTTGCCATTGTGATTTTTTGCATAAACAATTCAAGAGTATTGACAATATCCAAATTATTGACATCAAATCCTATTTCTTTTAACTGCGTATCTTTTGACCAAACTTTTTGAATAAATTCAATGCGTTTTTGTTGAACTATTTTGGCAATCGTTAAACGTTTTTGTTCATCAAACCAAAATGATAGCCAGTTTTGCACATATTCTGTTGGACGATATTCATTTTGTGGAGTCAGCCATTCAATTTGTGTTCCAGAAAACAAAGGGGTTGCTCCGCCCCCACAAAAGCCTACTAAAACACCTGCTGCCGATAACATTCGCATAGCCGCTTGAGTGATGGATGTTCCTGAACCTAATAAAATACAGGTTGTATTGGCAATAGGAATGTTGTAGTACTGATTTTCATATTTTGTCTCGGTCAAATATAAAATTCGCCCATCTTTTTGCATGACACGACAATGCTCTAGATAAAAGAGGTTTGCTCGCTTTGAATGCAAAATTGCTTTTAAGTCACTAGGTTTTAAATAATTCATATACGCGCTTTTATTTAATCAATTTGTTATTTCTTTAAATTTAAATTGCCCAATAACTAAAATCGCCCCAAAAAACTTTGGAGCGATTTCATACTATTCCACCGTAACGGATTTTGCCAAATTCCTAGGTTTATCCACATCCGTTCCCCGAACCAAAGCAACATGATAAGATAGCAGCTGGACTGCGATGGTATGCACAATTGGCGATAAAACCCCAATATGGCGCGGAGTACGGATAAGATGAATGTCATCTGTTTTTGTAAATTCACTGTCCAAATCTGATAAAACAAACAGTTCGCCACCTCTTGCACCCACTTCTTGCATGTTGGCTTTGACTTTATCAAGCAAATTATCATTCGGAGCAATCACCACCACTGGCATATTTTCATCAACCAACGCTAAAGGCCCATGTTTCAGCTCGCCTGCTGGATACGCTTCAGCGTGAATGTAGGTTAATTCTTTTAATTTTAATGCCCCTTCTAAAGCGATAGGATAGTGAATACCACGCCCCAAAAACAGTGCCGATGGTTTTTTGGCAAATTTTTGCGCCCATGTGATTAACTGTGGCTCTAAATTTAAAGCGTGCTGAATACTACCTGGCAGCTGTCTTAAATCCTCAAAATACGCCGCTTCTTGCTCATCATTGACATGATGATAAAGTTTACCCAACGTTACCGCCAAACCAAATAATACCACAAGCTGAGTTGTAAAAGCCTTCGTGCTTGCTACACCAATTTCAGCACCTGCTCGAGTATAAATTGTCAAATCACTATTGCGTGGTAGTGCCGATTCCATCACATTACAAATTGATAAACTGTAAGTATGACCTTGGGCTTTGGCGTACTTTAACGCTTCCATCGTATCAAGCGTTTCACCAGATTGACTAATGGTAATAATCAGTTCATTTTTATCAACAATCACATCACGATAGCGATATTCACTCGCAATTTCCACATCACAGCGAATTTTCGCAATGCTTTCTAGCCAGTATTTGCCTGTCAGCGCTGCATAATATGAAGTTCCACAAGCTAAGATTTTAATACTGCTTATTTTTCTAAAAATATCATCTGCTTGTTCACCAAAATTTTCTGCCACAAACCTACTATTTAAAAAAATTTCCGCCGTATCAATAATGGCTTTGGGCTGCTCATAAATTTCTTTTTGCATAAAATGGCTATATGGTCCAAGCTCTAGTGATGCTAATGATAATTCTGAAGTTTTTTTGTTGCGAATGGCAGGCTGACCATTTTTGTCCTGAAGTTTTTTCACGCCTTGTGCGGTTAAAAGTGCAATATCGCCATCTTCTAAATAACTGACTTCACGAGTAAATGCCACCACTGCAGATACATCGGACGCAATAAACGTTTCATCTTTTCCAAATGCCACTAGCAAAGGGCAACCCATGCGAGCAACCACCATTTCTTCTTGGTTTTCAAGACTTATCACCCCAATGGCATATGCTCCATGAAAACGCTTACAGGCAACTTGTACTGCTTGATATAAATTATGTCCATTATTAACGTATTCATAATGAACACCATGAGCAATCACTTCGGTATCGGTCTGTGATAAAAAATCATAACCTAAGTTTTGTAAACGAACGCGTTCTGCTTCAAAATTTTCAATAATGCCATTATGCACCACCGCAATCAAATTTTGCGAAATGTGCGGATGAGCATTGGGTTCGGTAACCCCACCATGAGTTGCCCAACGAGTATGGCCAATCCCCAAATGTCCTGTAAGCCCAATTTCCTTTGCAGCATTTGCCATCTGTGATACACGGCCCACACGACGAACTCGAGTCAGTTCATCGCCAGTATGTACGGCAATCCCCGCCGAATCATAGCCTCGGTATTCTAATTTTTGTAACCCATCAACCAAAAAATCCACAACATTTTGATGGGTACGGATTGCACCAACAATACCACACATATTTTACTCCCAGTTGTTAATGATAAATTTTTGTCATTATATCAAATTACTGATTGCAATTTGTTAAATTATAAAACCCCAAAGTTATAAACTTTAGGGTTTTAAACAATTTAAAGTTCAGTTTTAAAGTCTAGTTGGATTATAAATCATTCTTCATCCAATAAATCATGTTCTTTAGCAGCAGTTAAAATCATGGTTGAACGATTGCCTGTGCGACAAAATATGTGCAAAGGGCGCTGTGTGGCATTAAAAAAGTCAGCAAACGCCTGCACATGGCTCATATCCATCATACCACCTGAAAATGGAATGTGAGCATAGGTAATGCCGCAATCACTGCACGCTTTTTGGATTTCATCCGATGTCGGCTGACCTGCCTCTTCGCCATCTGGACGATTATTAACGATGCTTTTTACACCGTCCTTGGCAAGCTCTTTTACATCATTTGGGGTGATTTGCCCTGAGATGGTAATGCGAAATTCGGGAGCAATATCATTCATAAATTCACCTTAAAAGCACGTTTTCATTTAAAACGATTATAGACAGCTTAAAAAACAAATGCAACCTTAATTTCGCATTCTAAATGCATCTAAATTTTAGTAATTGCACTTGCCCATGCCCACTGAAAATTATAACCGCCAAGTTGACCTGTAACGTCCAATACTTCACCAATAAAGTACAAATCATCAACCAATTTACTTTGCATGGTTTTACTGCATACATCTACCGTATCCACACCACCTTTAGTCACTTCAGCAACTTTATAACCTTCTGTACCTGATGGTTTGATTTTCCATGCGTTTAAGGTTTTACCAAGCTGCACCAATTGACTGTCTTTAATATTTGCCAGTTCAACATCTTTAACTTCTTGCCAAAAATAAAATTCCAAGACAGATAATAATTTTTTAGCAAAAAATGGTGATAATACTTTGCGAATAAATTGCTTGGGTTGGGATTTTTTATTTTTAATTAAAAAATCAGCAATATTAATATTAGGCAATAAATTAATAAAAATTGACTCTCCCAATTGCCAATAATTTGAAATTTGTAAAATTGCCGGCCCTGATAAGCCTTTATGAGTAAATAACATGGGCAAATTAAATGTTATTTTTGAATTAGATACTTCAATGTCAAGACTAATGCCACTTAAATTTTTTAATAATTCACCCAATTTGTCAGTTAAAGTCAAAGGACAAAGTGCAGGATAGGTATTGATTATATTATGTCCAAACTGTCTGGCAATTTGATAGCCAAAAGCACTGGCTCCAAGTGTTGGAATGGATAATCCCCCTGTTGCTATTACCAAGGATTGGCAAGTAATGGTTATTGGTTGTGAGTTTGTTTTATTTTTTTTGGTTGGGCTGGTTTTTATAAAAAATTGGTGATTATGACAGCTTTTTTCAGTGGTATTTTTTTCAATTTTATCAATTTGAGTATTTAACAAGATGTGTACTTGATATTGATGACACTCTTGTAAAAGCATATCCAAAATATCTTTTGAGCTGTGATTGCAAAATAATTGTCCATGTGATTTTTCATGAAACAAAATACCATATTGATAAACATACATCAAAAAATCATCAGGCGTAAAGTTTGCCAATGCTGAACGCACAAAATGAGGATTTTGACTGATAAAATTTTCAGGGCCAACATCTAAATTGGTAAAATTACAACGACCGCCTCCTGACATCAGTATTTTTTTACCCGCTTTATTAGCATGGTCCAAAACAGCTACCGATTTTCCTGACCTAGCAATTTGGCTGGCGCAAAATAATCCACTTGCTCCTGCTCCAATAATCACAACATCAAAATTCGTTGCTGCTGAATTGGTTATATCCGATTTTTGGAAATTTTTAGGTTGAGATGATGATTTTTGGTGTGATTGTTGCATAAAAATTGACATAAAAACTCAATTATAAATCAGCTATTGTATCAATAAACCATAATTTTATACAAAATAGAGTAATTTTGCGGTATGATACGCCATCTTTAAGATTTTTATTTGCCATGACTGAACAAAAAACAGACAAAAGTCAGCCTAGCATTTTTAATTTGCCCAATAATTTAACCATTGCTCGCATTGTGATGATACCTTTGTTTGTAGCAATTGCTTATTACCCGCCTGCACTTGGAATTGGCATACCCGCCATTCCTGACAACGCCATTGCCCGACTTGGCATGATGGAATACAGCAATAATTTATTACGGCATTTTTTATTAACACTGATATTTGTATTAGCAGCAATTACAGATTGGTTAGATGGCTATTTAGCTCGCAAAATGGGCATCACTTCTGCATTTGGGCGATTTTTAGACCCTGTAGCGGACAAACTGATGGTAGCGGCGGCACTGATTATCTTGGTGCAATGGCATCCCAATATCGTCATGGCAATTTCGGCAATTGTTATTATCTCAAGAGAAATCGCCGTTTCTGCCCTGCGTGAATGGATGGCAGAGCTTGGTAATCGCACCAGTGTTGCGGTCTCGTATGTTGGCAAACTAAAAACTGCATTTCAGATGACCGCCATTACAGTGTTTTTATTAAACTGGCAAAGCCTTGAAATGCTTGGATATTGCCTGATGGTGATTGCGGTTGTGTTAACACTTTGGTCAATGATGATTTATCTAAAAGCTGCTTGGCCTTATTTGACCAAATCATAACAATAAATCACAATCGTTAAA
>CAKAQU010000041.1 GCA_916720335.1 uncultured Moraxella sp.
ATCAACAATTTTTTGAAAAAATCAATCAATTAAAACAGCAAAAAAATTGCTCCATTCATTTAGTTATTGGACAAGTAGAAGACGATGCGTCTGTACAAAATTCTTTAAGTTGTGTACAAACAAATGGTGAATTATTAACCAAAGTACGCCAAATTTATCCTAATGACATCGTGATTTACAAGCCACACCCTGATGTTGAAGCAGGACTACGTGTTGGAGAAGTTGCTTTGGATGCGCTGCAGTGTGCTGATGTTATTGCTCAAGATATTGCTATATCAGAATGTCTGTCGTTATTAGGTGAGCGTGATAAAGTGCATACTATCAGCTCGTTATCGGGTTTTGAGGCTTTGGTGCGCGGTCTTAATGTGGTGTGTTATGGCTTGCCATTTTATGCAGGCTTTGGTTTGACAGAAGATGTTGATGATGTTAAATACAATCATGCAAAAAGACAAGCTGTGTTTAATCGGCGAAAACGCAGTCCTTTAACCATAGAAGAATTGATTTTTGCCACATTGATTGATTACCCATTATATCATCTACCCCATGGTTATGGTCTAGCAACGCCAGAACAAACGATTGAATTTTTATATAAAAATGACAAACCTAAGCAAAATTTTGCTCAAAAATCAATTAGAAAAGTAAAAACTAAATTTATGCAGTTTCGCCGATACATCACAAAAAAGCAATAAATCATACTAATATTTATTATCAAATGACTTACAAATATCAAATGACTTACAAATAATAGTAAATTTGGATTAAAAAACCAAATAAATAAATTTAAATGTAATTATGATGGTGCGTTATGACAGTTTCCATGGATAATCTTCTAGAGCATAAAAATATCTTATTATTGCAAGGTAAAATGGGAACTTTTTTTTGTCGTTTTGCCAGTTTTTTGATAAGTAAAAATAAATACGTTCATAAAATTAATTTTAATTTAGGCGATGCTTTTTTTTATTGCCATAAAAAACACATGAGCAATTATCGAGGACGAGTAAAGGATTTTGATAATTATATACAGGCAATCATTCATAAATACGATATACAAGCTGTTGTTTGTTTTAATGATTGTCGACCTTATCATGAAATTGCAAAGTCAATTTGTCAAAAATTAAATATTACTTTTTTTGTTTTTGAGGAAGGTTATTTGCGTCCTGATTATATTACATTAGAACAAAATGGAATTAATGGCTATTCGCAATTAGATGCAAAATACATTCATACGCTCAATAAATCAATTGAAAAACCAAAATACACCGCAAACCGCTTTTTTTTATTATGTTTGTCCGCACTTATTTATTATATTTTGGTATTTTTTGGGCAATGGTTGTACCCACATTATCAGCATTATCGAGGACTCACTATTTTTCGAGAATTTTGGGCGTGGCTTGTGGCATTGGTTAGAAAAGTGGTTCGATTGTTGCCAGATAAACGCTTGGAAGAAAAATTAATCCAACAAAAAAATTTTTATTTAGTGAGTTTGCAGGTACATAATGATTCTCAAATTACACACCACAGTCGTTATAAAAATGTTGAGGCGTTTATTGAAGAGGTTTTGACATCCTTTGCTCATTTTGCGCCAAAAAATACCACAATTGTTTTTAAACATCACCCACTAGATAGAGGGCATAGAGATTATACTTATTTTATTGCCAAATTAGCAAATAAGTTAGATGTATCACAACGTGTCTTTTATGGTTGTGATATGCACCTACCAAGCCTGATTCGAGCAAGTCTTGGTATGATTACAATTAATAGCACAACAGGACTGCAATCGGTCTATCATAAAAAACCTACCAAAACTATGGGTAAAGCTCTTTATGACATCAAAGGTATTACTGA
The DNA here is from genome assembly GCA_916720335.1 of uncultured Moraxella sp. GTDB lineage: Bacteria > Pseudomonadota > Gammaproteobacteria > Pseudomonadales > Moraxellaceae > Moraxella. Next base: position 1,846 of record CAKAQU010000041.1, read on the forward strand.
CCAAAAACCTTTGGATGAATTTTGGCAAAATCCTACACCACCTGATTATGAATTTTATTTGCAATTTCGCGAATATCTTATACAACAAACTCAGCTTAATGGTTCTTTTTATGGGCATTCGCCTTGGATTGCAGACTATTTAAAAGATTAAAAGAACAATTACATTATTAGTTTGCTAACTGCTTAATCAAACAAACGATTTATAAATACACACATAATTATTTATTGCTTTTAGGTGATGATTATATTTTTTTGATAAAAAAACTGCTAGAATAACGGGTTTACTTATCTTGATTTATAATTCCTATGACCGAACTTGCCAATATTCGTAACTTTTCTATTATTGCTCATATTGACCATGGTAAATCCACGCTAGCTGACCGCTTCATTCAGGTCTGTGGCGGTTTATCTGACCGTGAAATGCAGGCTCAAGTATTAGACAGCATGGATATTGAAAGAGAGCGCGGCATTACCATTAAGGCTCAATCAGTTACGTTGTATTACAATCACCCAAATGGTCAAAGATATCAACTTAATTTTATTGATACACCTGGGCACGTTGATTTTTCCTATGAAGTCTCTCGGTCCTTGGCGGCGTGTGAAGGAGCGTTGCTTGTTGTTGATGCCGCTCAAGGTGTTGAAGCCCAATCTGTAGCAAACTGTTACACTGCTGTAGAGCAAGGACTTGAAGTATTGGCGGTTTTAAATAAAATTGACTTACCGCAGGTAGAACCAGAACGCGTTATTGAAGAGATTGAAGATATTATTGGTATAGAAGCTACTGATGCGCCTAGAGTTTCTGCTAAAACAGGTTTGGGTATTGACGAACTTTTGCAGGTTTTGGTTGAAAAAATTCCTGCTCCAACCGGCGACCGTGATGTACCTTTGCAAGCATTGATTATCGATTCATGGTTTGATAATTATCTTGGTGTAGTTTCTTTGGTACGTGTGCGAGAAGGGCAGGTAAAAACAGGCGATAAAATTTATATCAAATCTACCGGTGAACATCACTTGGTAACCAGTATTGGTGTATTTACTCCAAAATCCTTGGAAACAGGTATTTTAAAAGCTGGTGAAGTTGGTTTTATCATCGCTGGCATCAAAGACATTCAAGGAGCTCCTGTTGGCGATACCATCACTCTTGCCAAGACCCCAGAAGTTGCCAATATTCCTGGTTTTAAAAAAGTAACCCCGCAAGTTTATGCAGGTATGTTTCCTATTGATTCATCCGACTTTGAAAAGTTTCGTGAAGCTCTACAAAAACTGCAAATTAACGATGCTGCTTTATTTTTTGAACCAGACACGTCTGAAGCGCTGGGTTTTGGTTTTCGCTGCGGCTTTTTGGGTATGCTGCATATGGAAATCATTCAGGAGCGTTTGGAGCGAGAATATAACCTTGATTTGATTACGACCGCTCCTTCAGTGATTTATGAAATTGTTAAGAAGAATGGCGAAACAGTATATGTAGACAATCCATCAAAATTACCAGATGCTGGCATCATTCAAGAATTTCGTGAACCAATTGCACGTTGTCATATTTTAGTCCCTCAAGAATATTTAGGTAGCGTAATTACACTTGCGATTGAACGGCGTGGTGTGCAAGTGGATATGAAATTTATAGCGCGCCAAGTTCAGGTGGTGTTTGATATTCCAATGGGCGAGGTGGTCATGGACTTTTTTGATAAATTAAAGTCTGCCAGTCGTGGTTTTGCGTCTTTAGATTATGGTTTTGAACGATATCAGGCTGATAAATTATCACGTGTGGATGTGTTGATTAATGGCGAAAAAGTTGATGCGCTGGCGATGATTTGCCATCAAGAACACGCTCGCCGTCGTGGTAATCAATTGGTTGAGAAGATGAAGGAGTTAATTCCTCGTCAAATGTTTGATGTGGCAATTCAAGCTGCCATTGGCAGTCAGATTATCGCACGTTCTACTGTTAAAGCTATGCGTAAAGACGTTTTGGCAAAATGTTATGGTGGGGACGTGAGTCGCAAAAAGAAACTCCTTGAAAAACAAAAAGCAGGTAAAAAACGTATGAAGCAAGTAGGTAGTGTTGAAATTCCACAAGAGGCGTTTTTGGCAGTGCTAAAAGTAGATGATTGATTGCGTTGATAAAAACGCGGGGATGTTTTTTTTATTAAAAAATAACAACGCGGTGATGTTTGTATAAGAATCATCAGTTACAATAAAAAGTATTTGTATTTTTGCTGATTTTTAGTTTTTTTGATTGCTTTATAGTTATTTTAGGAGTATTTGGTGGAATTTGATTTAAATCTTATCCTTGTGCCTGCAACATTGGTACTGCTTTTTGCGTGGCTTATTGATAAGTTTATTTTAAAAAAACATAAATTAGTCAATCAGCATTCTCGATTGATTGATTTGGCAAATAACCACCTAGAAAAAACCAAAAAAGAATTTAGCGATGCTTTAGTAAAAACTGGACACGCACCAGCACCTGATGAATTTATTGTTCATGAGCATACCCCCGAATCGCTTAAAAATTTAAATGTTGCTTATCAACAAGCTCGCCAAAGTTTAATTCATGCTCAAGGTGGTGTTGACAAAATATTGCCTAAAGAACCATTACTAGTGCGTTGGGCGTATGAATATTTACCAATTTTATTGATTATTTTGTTGGTACGTTCTTTTGTAGTAGAACCATTTAATATTCCATCATCGTCTATGGTGCCATCGTTGTATACGGGCGATTTTATTTTGGTGAATAAGGCGTCTTATGGTCTAAAACTGCCTTTAACGCATACTAAGATTTTAAGCACCGGTTCGCCAAAACATGGTGATGTGGTGGTTTTTCGTTATCCTTTAAATGAAAAACGCTATTACATCAAACGCATGATTGGTTTGCCGGGCGATACTGTGGCGTTTGATAATGGTGTGCTGACAATCAATGGTACAAAAGTTGAAACTACATTAGCAGATTATCAAATGCCTCAAGCCTTGCAAGATACCTTGTTTCAAAGACAAATTGGTCAGCACCGCTTAACAGATGATGAACGCAGTCATTTTGGACGAACCGAAGAACAAAATGCTAACTACTATCAAGAAAAACTGGGTGAACACAGTTATAAGGTGCGTTATTTAAAAGAAGTGCTTGATTATGTTCCTCAGTTTATCGCAAAAGAATCCGCAGTCAACAGTCAAACCAAATGGCAAATCACTGTTCCTGAGGGTCATTATTTTGTGATGGGTGATAATCGTGACCGCAGCGAAGATAGTCGCTATTGGGGATTGGTTCCAGAAAAAAATCTAGCAGGGCGAGCAAGTTACATTTGGATGCATAAAAATGAAGGTTTATCAATACCAAGTTTTGGGCGAGTGGGTAAAATTGACTGATTAAAAGTACAAATTGTTTCTTTTGGTTAAACAAGGTATTATCTCAAAAAAATAGATGGTAGAATAACGAATTTATATTAGAATAAATGATGAGTTTATTATGAGACAACTACCATCTAATCAACGCGGTGCTAGTGTTACCACTATTGTTTTAGGCGTGATTGCATTAGGACTTTTAATGCGTTTGGCAATTGGAGCAATTCCTGCCTATATTGGGGATTATCAATTTACAAAATTAGTTGCTCAAGAATTGGCAAACGCAAACGCTGCTAAAAGAACTGAGAAAGAGTTTTTTAATAATTTAAGTCGTCAAATGAGTATTAATGCCAACTATACTGATAAACCTGAAGAAATGCTTATCATCACTAATAAAACTCCTGGCGCGCTGGCAGTAAAAAGCCATTATTCTGTTGAGCGCAATTTCTATGGCAATACATTTATTGTAACCCGCTTTGAAAAAGAGATTGCGCCAGCAGCCACAACTTCTACTTCCAATAATTAATAAGTTATAAATTACGGTACAAATCATCTAATCAATAATAATACATGCTTCAATTATGAATGCTTCTACATCATATTTCACTGATTTTTATCAAGGATTGCCTTATCTTTTACAATCAATAGGCTATCAGTTTTCATCAGTGGAATTATTAAAACGCGCTTTGACACACCGTTCTTATGATTCTAAAAACAGTTATGAACGACTGGAATTTTTAGGAGATGCACTCTTAGGTATGGTGATTGCTAAAGCCTTATTTCATCAATATCCGAATTATGATGAAGGCAAATTAACCAGAATGCGAGCAACGCTGGTGCGTCAAGAGACGTTGGTTGAAATTGCTCAAGATTTACAATTGTTTAATCATGTGATTTTGGGTATTGGAGAGCAAAAAGGTGGTGGTCGTCATCGAGCGTCTATTTTAGCAGATTGTGTAGAAGCAATTATTGGAGCCATTTATCTAGACTGCCAAGACATCAAAGTTTTGCAAGATATCATTTTATTGTGGTATAAGGATAAAATTTCTACCGTTGGTAAAGAAAAAGTACTCAAGGATGCAAAATCTCGTTTGCAAGAATGGTTGCAAGCCAATAAACTGCCTTTACCAACTTATGAATTGTTGGATACTATTGGCACTGCTCCTGATCAAACTTTTGTGATACAATGCACTGTAGTGATGAAAGACTGTTCAAAAATTATTGAAACAGGCGAATCACGGCGAATTGCTGAACAAAAATGTGCTGAACGCATGATTAATCAGCTCAATATGTTAATGTTTGAAAATCCCATCAAATATAAACCCGCATAATTTATTTTTTATCAATGAATTTAGCCAATCATCTATTCATCATGCTGATAGTTGATTGGTTCTTCATTAATTAGTTGTAGGCGAAATTATGACTGAAAACCAAAACGACAATACCATTGATGCTTTTTTTGGCGCATCAAATACAAACATTGCTGATGATTTTCGGTCGGGATTTGTGGCAATTGTGGGCCGTCCCAATGTGGGAAAATCCACATTGATGAATCATTTGCTTGGTCAAAAATTATCCATAACATCGCGCAAACCTCAAACGACTCGTCATCGCATTCATGGTATTTTAACGGATGAATCAGCTCAAATTGTCTTTGTGGATACTCCCGGCATTCATACCAAAGAGGTTAAAGCCATCAATGAACGCATGAATAAAGCGGCAATTTCTGCATTATCCGATGTGGATTTGGTGTTGTTTGTGGTTGATGGATTGCATTGGAAAGAAGATGATTTATTAACTTTAGAAAAATTAGCTCAAACGGATTTACCCATTATTTTGGTAATCAACAAAGCAGATACCATCAAAGATAAGGATAAGCTGTTGCCACTCATAGAAGAGTACCAACAAAGTTTTGAATTTGCTGATATCATTCCTGTATCAGCGCTGCATGCAAAAAATTTAGATAGATTGCAAGAGCTTGTTATAAGTTATCTACCAAAACGTCCACCTATTTTCGACCCAGAGCAAATTACAGATAGAAGTGAACGTTTTTTAGCTAGTGAAATCATTCGTGAAAAAATCATGCGTCAATCAGGTGAAGAAGTACCTTATGATTTGACTGTGCAAATTGATGCATTCAAAGACGAACCTGCCCATAAAGACCCAGAAACGGGTAAATGGCGACGTGCTTGTACATTTATTGATGCAACAATTTTTGTCGAAAGAGCAGGTCAAAAAACCATCATTATTGGCAATAAAGGCAGTCGCATTAAGCAAATTGGTATAGAAGCTCGTACTGATATGGAAAAACTTTTTGACCGCAAAATTATGCTTACTCTTTGGGTGAAAGTCAAAAAGGGGTGGAGTGATGATGAACGAGCTTTGACGAGTTTGGGATATTAATTTAATCATCTGTTAAGATTATTATTGCTAGGATAAAAAATGACCACACCACTTCTTGGCGTCAATATTGACCATATTGCCACATTACGTAACGCGCGTGGCACAGATTATCCCTGTCCTGTAGAGGGCGTGAAGATATGTGAACAAGCAGGTGCTGATGGCATTACGTTGCATTTGCGTGAAGATAGACGTCATATCAAAGATGCTGATGTTTACGCCATTAAAAAAACCATCAAAACCCGCATGAATCTTGAGATGGCAGTAACTGATGAAATGCTTGCTATTGCTTTGGATGTTAAGCCAGATTGGGTGTGTTTAGTGCCAGAAAAACGTACAGAATTAACCACTGAAGGCGGGCTAGATATTGCCTCATTAGCAGAGATGTTAAATCTGCAGCAGTTTATTAGACAGCTACAGCAGGCACATATTAAAGTTTCCTTATTTATTGATCCAGATTTTATTCAAATTAATAAGGCTATTGAATTGCAAGCTGATGCTATTGAGCTGCATACGGGTGCGTATGCTCAGGCGAGCTTAGCAAATAATCAAGAAGCGCTGGAGTATGAATTAAAGCGCATCAAACAGGCAGCAGCTTATGCTAAAAAATACAGCAATATGCTAGTGAATGCAGGGCATGGATTAACTAAACACAATGTCAGTGCAATTGCTGATATTGTTGGAATTTATGAGTTAAATATTGGGCATGCAATCATCGCCGATGCTGTATTTGTAGGGCTGGCTCAAGCAGTAAAAGGTATGAAAGACATTTTGCAAAACGCAAATAGTAATCGCTGATTGTCTTATTAAATAATAAAAATGCAAATAAATTATCGGATTTAAGTAACAATTGATTAAAATATGCTCATTTATTAATATATTTGTAATATCTTGTATCTTTTCGCCAGATAAATGTTGCAAATTTTTTAATTTATGGTTAAGCTAGACTACATCTACCAAAAATCCTAACTATTTTTAATGTTTTTTGTTGGAAATATTTAGGTTTAATGTTAGAATAAAAGACAGTAATTCGGTGCATATTCGCTCAACTACTTCTTATTCTTGGAGAATTTTATGAAATTTAATCAAATTGCACTTGCAGTGTTTGCCACTGCTGCAGCTACTGCCGCTTCTGCTGGTGTAACTGTTACCCCAATGGTTGGCTATACTTACACTAACGAAGCTCATGATAAACAACGTAGCGTGTTTAAAACTGGTAAAGATTTAACCGACGGTGCTCCTGCACCTTCTGGAGCGTCTACACCAAATGGTGGCGTTGCTTTAAAAAGTGACCTATATACTGGTGTTGCTTTGGGTGTTGAACTAACTCCATCTACCCAATTTCAAATAGAGTATGGCGTTACAGATACTGAAGCTCGTGCTTCTAAGCGTTCTTGGAACCATGATGCAACTAACCGTTTTGATGCCAAAGAAGAAAATATGAGCGGTAATTTCCTAGTTGGTTTGCAGCAGTTCACTGGTTATACTGACGGTAAATTTAAACCTTATGTACTTATTGGTGGCGGTCAACAAAAAACTACTGTTGAGAATAAAGCTCAGTATTCCACCACTGCTGGTGAAACAACCCAAACTGGTCTAGCGGGTACTATCCCAGCAGGTTCAGAAGTTGCTAAATCAAAAGATACCATTGGTAATGTAGGTTTAGGTGCTCGCTACCTAATTAATGATGCGCTTGCTGTACGTGGTGAAGTGCGTGGTGTTCATAACTTCGATCATGAACTATGGGAAGGTCAAGCACTAGCTGGTCTTGAAGTAACTTTAGGTGGTCGTTTAAAACCTGCAGTTGCACCAGTGCCTGTTGTCGAGCCACAACCAGAGCCTGAACAAATTGTTCCTGAAGTTCCTGAAGTTGTTGAAGATGTAGTTGTGGATAGCGATGGTGACGGCGTAGCTGACCATTTAGACGCTTGCCCAGGCACTCCACGTAATGTTGTAGTAGATGCTCAAGGCTGCCCACAACAAGTAACTGAAATTGAACAACTACGTATGGAACTTCGCGTATTCTTTGATTACGATAAGTCTAACGTTAAACCACAATACCGTGAAGAAATCGCTAAAGTTGCTGAAAAAATGCGTGAGTTCCCGAACTCAACTGCTGCGATTGAGGGTCATGCTTCTAAAGACTCAAAACGTTCTAACGCTCGTTACAACCAACGTCTATCAGAAGCCCGTGCTAATGCTGTGAAGTCTGTTCTAGCAAACGAATTTGGCGTTGCTCCTAACCGTCTATCAGCTGTAGGTTATGGTTTTGACCGCCCAGTAGCACCAAACGATACTGCTGAAGGTCGTGCAATGAACCGTCGTGTATATGCTGTTATCCAAGGTAACAAAGAAACTACCGTTGTTCAAACTACTGACGGACAATAATTTATAAAGTATTTACTTTATAGACAAAAGCCACACAAGGTGGCTTTTGTTTTTTTCTTTTAAACTGTCAATTTTTGAAATTAACAAATATGCATCATCAGTCTCATAGTTTTTAACTGCGGTTTATGTACTTTATTGAGCTGTTAATCATAAAATAAATACATTGCTGGTGTGTTTAAATAAATTCTACTGTTTTTAATTATCAACCTTTGTAATTAAGTAATGTTCAAAAACTATTTAGCAGATAGTATATTAAAATACTTAAAAAATTTTTATAAATAAATAATCTAAATAAAAATCAAGAATATTATTATTCTTGCAAATAAAAAGAAAAATAATCTGGAAATTACAAAAATTATAGGTTGGAAAATGACCTTAAAATAGTCTTGATTATTATGATAAAAGCACCATAAATAAGGCAATTTTTGGATTTTTGGATTTTTGTAAATGAGTAAAGATTTTTATAGTGTTTTAGGTATTGATAAATCAGCCAACGAAAAAGAGATAAAAAAAGCCTATCGCAGACTTGCCAATAAATATCATCCCGATAAAAACCCTGATGACCCTACAGCAGAAGAAAAATTTAAAGAAGCTACCATGGCGTATGAGGTGCTTTCTGATGCCCAAAAACGTTCAGCTTATGACCGTATGGGGCATGCTACGTTTGAGCAAGCAATGAATAATGGCGGTTTTAGCGGCTCTGGCGGTTTTAGCGGCGGTGATTATTCTGATATATTTAGTGATATATTTAGCGCCTTTGGTGGTGGTCGCAGTAGTGGCTTTTCTGAATTTTTTGGTGGAGGTAGTTCACGCCGTGCCAGTCGCGGCGGCGACTTATTACAGCGAGTATCTTTAACTTTAGAAGAGGCTGTAAGGGGCTGCAAAAAGGAAGTGACTTATCATAGTTTGGTAATCTGTCAAACTTGTCATGGTAAAGGCGCAAAAAGTGATGCTGATATTGTAACTTGTACTACCTGTGGCGGTCATGGTCAAGTTCATATGGGGCAAGGGTTTTTTGTAGTACAGCAAACCTGCCCACATTGTAAGGGTACGGGCAAGCAAATCAAAAATCCTTGCATGGACTGTCATGGACAGGGAAAACAGCAAAAATCCCAAACCTTGGAAGTATCTATTCCTGCTGGTGTGGATAATGGCGACCGTGTGCGTTTGGTTGGCAAGGGTAATGCTGGAGATGCCGGCGCACCAAACGGCGATTTGTATGTAGAGATTCAAGTAAGATCTCATGATATTTTTGTGCGCGACGGTGTGAATTTGCACTTAGATGTGCCAATTGATATTGCAACCGCAGCTTTGGGTGATGAAGTGGAAGTGCCAACACTAGATGGTCGTTTAAAAATTAAAATTGCCCCAGGAACCCAAAGTGGCAAACTATTGCGAGTGCGCGGTAAAGGTGTAACTACGGTGCGCGAAAATATGATGGGGGACTTGATTTGTCGAATTATCGTACAAACACCAACCAATTTAAATGATGAGCAAAAAGCCTTGTTAGAGCAGTTTGCCAAAACATTGCACGGTGAAAATGGTGCAACTGCTAAGAAAAAAGGATTTTTTGACCGTTTAAAAGATGATGTTAAAGATTTATTTGATTAATAATATAAATAAAAACACGGCAATGATTAAGCCGTGTTTTTATTTTAATAATAATTTTTTAAATGATGAATAATAACGTGGTAAAAAGTTAGAATTTCGGTATAATTTTACTATTTATTTATATTTATTAAGGAAAAATATGGCAGCATTGGCAGTAGGTATTATGGGCGCATCTGGTCGTATGGGGCGTATGTTGTTGGAAGCTGTTTTGCAAAACCCAAATACTAATTTAATTCATGGTTTTGTGCCTGGTTTTTCAAGTTTGGCAGGTGTGGATGCAGGTGAATTTATTGGTGCTAAAAAAGCAGGTGTGCCATTATCATTATTAAATAAAGATGAGCTTGATGATGTAGGTGTACTGATTGATTTTAGCTTACCTGATGCTTTTGATGAAACGTTACAATTTTGTTTAGAAACTAAAACCCCACTTGTGTTAGGAGTGACTGGATTGTCGCAGGAGCAAGAAAATCGCCTAAAACAAGCCAGCAGTACTCTTGCAATTGTTTATGCGGGTAATTATTCCACAGGTGTGAATTTATCGTTAAATCTTTTGGCAACCACTGCTAAAGTTTTGGGGTTTGATGCCGATGTGGAAGTCATTGAACATCATCATAAGCATAAAATTGATGCTCCATCGGGAACAGCTCTGATGATGGCAAATGCTGTTGCTAGTGCGCGTGGTCAAACACTTAAAACAAGTAGTATTTATGGCAGACAAGGCGCAAGTAAGCGTACGGATGGTGAAATTGGCATTCATGCAGTGCGTGGCGGTGAAATTGTTGGCGAGCACACGGTGGAATTTATTATGAATGGTGAAATTATTGAAATTACTCATAAAGCTCAATCGCGAATGACCTTTGCTCAAGGTGCGGTGCGTGCAGCAATCTGGCTGCAAAATCAGCCTGCTGGCTTGTATGACATGCAAGATGTTTTGGGGCTTAAAGCCTGATATAAGATGTTTTTAAACTTTTTATAATTTGATAGAAAACTGGTGAATAAAGTCGTAATAAAATATCAAGATTAATTTTTTGATGCTTTGACTTATTCGTCTTTTTATTTTGCAATAAGTTTATTTTAAATATAAATTTTCTAATTTTGATGTTAAGTAATTTTTTGTAAATTAAGCTTAGCATCCGTTAAAACTACGATTGGTAAGCCTTTGGGGTAGGTTTGTTGGTATTAAAAAAATGGTGAACAGCAATACCAACAATAATACCAACAAAAAATCATAGCTTTCAATGGATAATAACAGACTACTAAAGATAACAAAAACCATCAAACCCAATAAAACAAAAGGGCTATCGTACGATGACGGACAGCCCTAGATTGTTGTTTAGTGGCGGACTACAAACACATAAGATAAAATATTGATTTTAAATAATTTATTTTTATCAATATTTTTTTATACCAGTAAATATACCAGTAAAAATAAAAATGACCCTAAGCGTGGTATCAT
>CAKAQU010000042.1 GCA_916720335.1 uncultured Moraxella sp.
AGGCAAGGGGCGAGGTAAGCTGTCATCAGGTTTACCTTCCAACCAATCAACATTTGCCATTTTGCGCACCACCACAAACTCATCACGGTTACAGCCAACAGTACCGTAATAGTTAAAGCTGTATGAGAATTGAGCATAACCACCAATCATATGAGTTGGTTTTAAAATCGCACGCGTTACTGAGTTATGGATACCACCACGAGTACCAGACATTTCAGAGCCAGGGATGTTCACCAATTTTTCTTGGGCGTGATACATCATGGTCATGCCTTCTTTTACCCTTTGTGATACCACTGCACGTGCAGTAATAGAACCGTTGTGGTTAAAGACTTCAATCCAATCGTTATCTTCAATGCCAGCTTTAGCGGCATCAATTTCACTCATCCAAACAATCGGACCGCCACGAGATAACGTCAGCATTAGTAAGTTTTCAGAATAAGTACTGTGAATCCCCCATTTTTGGTGTGGTGTTAGGAAGTTTAGTACGATTTCTTTATTGCCATTTGGTTTGGCGCCTTTGAACAAATCAGTGGTTTTGGTATCAATTGGTGGGCGATACTGTTGCATTTGCTCACCAAACGCCAAAATCCATGGATGTTCTATATAAAATTGCTGACGACCTGTTAGTGTACGCCATGGAATTAGCTCATGAACGTTTGTATAACCTGCGTTGTAGCTAACTTTTTCAGACTCCAAACCAGACCAAGTTGGGCTTGAGATGATTTTTCTAGGTTGGGCAACAATATCGTTAAAACGAATTTTTTCATGCTCACTAGATTTTGCCAAATGCGTGTGGTCGCGACCTGTTTTTTTAGATAATCCTGCCCATGCTTTAACTGCCACATGACCGTTGGTTTCAGGAGCAAGCATTAATACGGTTTCAATAGCATTAACCACAGTATTCATGCTAGGACGGTTTTTAGCAGAAGTTTCTTCATTAACCAGGTAGTTTAAATCACCCAACTGACTAACTTCTTCTTTGGTATCCCAATCAATACCCTTAGAGTTATTGCCAAGTTTATCCATCAAAGGACCAAGGGAAGTATACTTGGCGTACGTATTTGGATAATCACGTTCTACCACTTTAAAATTCGGACAATTTTTACCAGGAACAGGTCTTTGACCCATAGTTTTCCAGTCAGTACCACCAAAAGGTTGAGCCAATTCGTCGGCACTATCATGTTGCATAGGTAGTGTTACAACGTCAGTTTCAGTACCTAAATGCCCAATTGATAATTCTGAGAATTTTTTAGCAATTGCTTTATAGATTTCCCAGTCAGTTTTAGATTCCCAAGAAGGGTCAACTGCCGCAGTAAATGGATGAATAAATGGGTGCATGTCTGACGTATTAATATCTTCTTTTTCGTACCAAGTTGCGGTAGGAAGAACGATATCAGAATACAAACACGTACTAGACATACGAAAATCTAACGTGGTTACTAGGTCAATTTTGCCAGTTGGAGCATCTTCTACCCAGTCAATTTCGGTAGGCCTAAAGCCATTTTGTACGGTTTCTTCACCCAGCAAGCCATTTTTTGTGCCAAGTAAATATTTCAGCATGTACTCATGACCTTTACCTGACGAACCTAAAAGATTGGAGCGCCAAATAAACATATTTCTTGGGAAGTTTTGGGGGTTATCAGGTTGCTCAGCAGCAAATCGCAACGAACCGTTTGCTAAAGATTCCACCACATAATCTTGGATGCTCATATTGGCGGCTTTTGCATCAGCAGCAATGGTTAGAGGGTTACGGTTTAGCTGCGGCGCAGAAGGTAACCAACCTGCACGTTCAGCGCGAATATTGTAGTCTAGCATATGCTCAGGGAATTTGGATTTATCAGCATGAGCTGACAAAATCTCATGAGCAGATACAGATTCATGTCGCCATTGGCTAGAATGATTATAGAAGAAGCTAGTGCCATTCATATGGCGAGGTGGTCTATGCCAATCTAAACCGAAGGCAACTGGAGCCCAGCCCGATTGTGGTCGTAACTTTTCCTGACCAACGTAATGAGCCCAACCACCACCAGATTTACCAATACAGCCACATAGCATAAGCATATTGATAACACCACGGTAGTTCATATCCATATGATACCAGTGGTTCATACCAGCACCAATGATAACCATGGATTTTCCGTGAGTTTTATGAGCATTTTCAGCGAATTCACGAGCAATCTGAATGACTTTTTCGCGAGATACGCCAGTGATTTTTTCTTGCCATGCAGGCGTGCCAGCAACGTTTGCGTTATTGTAATCATCGGTAACGTTTTGACCACCATGGCCATTATCAACACCAAGGTTGGCAAGCATCAAGTCAAAAACTGTAACCACTTTGACTTGCTCGCCATTAGCAAGTGTCAAAGTTTTGCAAGGCACAGTCTTATATTGAATAGAATCGCCAGGCATTGCAGTGAAATAAGGGTGTTCATCGCCACCAAAATAATCAAAACCAACATCAGCCGTTTCGCCACTGCCTTTTAAGGATAGTGTTAAATCAACATCACTATTATGTGTACCCTCTTTGGTTTCTAAATTCCAGCGACCTTGTTCGCCCCAACGATAGCCAATTGAACCATAAGGAGAAACCAGTTCGCCATTTTTATTAATAGCAATGGTCTTCCATTCTGGATTATTTTCTTGACCTAAGTTATCAACCAAATCGGAGGCACGTAAAAAACGTCCTGTCTTGGTATTTTTGCCTTCACCTTCCAACATAACCAGCATTGGTAAGTCAGTATAACGTTTCGCATAATCTAGAAAATAATCGCTAGGCTGTTTTAGGTAGAATTCTTTAATAATAACATGACAAAATGCTTGAGCAAGAGCCGCATCTGTACCTTGTTTTGGATTTAACCATAAATCACACAGTTTGGCAATTTCAGCATAATCTGGTGTAATAGCAACTGTTTTTGTGCCTTTATAACGCACTTCAGTGAAAAAGTGAGCGTCTGGCGTACGTGTTTGTGGTACGTTTGAACCCCAAGCAATGATATAGTCTGAATTATACCAATCAGCAGATTCAGCAACGTCGGTTTGTTCACCCCAAATCATTGGTGATGCCGGTGGTAAGTCACAGTACCAGTCATAAAAAGAAAGACACGCTCCACCAATTAGTGATAAATAACGAGCTCCAGAGGCGTAGCTCAACATACTCATCGCAGGAATGGGCGAGAAGCCAATAATACGGTCAGGTCCAAAATTTTTAGCAGTATAAATGTTGGCAGCAGCAATGATTTCTGTACACTCATTCCAACTTGAACGCACAAAACCGCCTAAACCACGCTTTGATTTGTATTCTTTAGCTTTGGCAGGGTCAGTAACAATGCTTGCCCATGCTTCTACTGGGTCTTTGTATTTTGCACGAGCTTCACGCCATAGTTTTAGTAAAGGTTTTCTAACTTTTGGATATTTTAGACGGTTTGCTGAATACATGTACCAGCTATAACTTGCACCGCGCGGGCAGCCACGTGGCTCGTGGTTTGGTAAATCGGGGCGTGTACGTGGGTAATCAGTTTGTTGAGTTTCCCAAGTAACCAGACCATTTTTAACATAAATCTTCCAAGAGCAAGAACCTGTACAGTTTACTCCGTGAGTTGAACGAACTACCTTGTCAAACTGCCAGCGGTTGCGATAAATATTCTCCCAATCGCGATTTTCATCACGCACCTCACCGTGACCATCAGCATAGTCGCCCGTTTTTTTCTTAAAAAATCTAAATTGTTCAAGTAGATGACTCATAAATCTCCCCCTATGGGTAGTGTTGGCTAAAGTCTATTTAAAAACACCAAATAGACCTTAATTGGCTAATTTAACCCTTACTATAGAAAATTATAAAAAAAATCGCCATTAACTTGACGGTTAGGTGAATAATACTTAAGGGGTAGTGAATTAAATAAATATATTGATAATTTACTTACAATTTTTTATTTAAAATAAAAATCTACTGCCAATTCATCTTTTTTTATCAAAATTATCAAATTAAGTAATCAATTTAATAGCCAAAACATAAAACCCTTAACCTAAAAGTTAAGGGTTTTGATGGTTATTTTAAAAAAATTAGCAAGGATATTCAGCGTTTTTACGGCTATAATACCACCACGTTAAAACAATACAGATTGCGTAAAAGACAATTAATGTGATAAATGTACCGTTGACGCCCAGACCTGAACCAAACATTTTTGGAATAAAAAATCCACCATAAGCTGCAAAACCACCAGAAAAACCAACAACTGCAGCAGATTCTTTACGAGCCTCATTAATTAAATCAGGAGTTTGTTTACGCTCGTGCATGGTGCGAAAAATTACAGGAATCATACGGAAAGTTGAGCCATTACCAATACCTGTAGTAATAAATAAAACCATAAAACAAGCAAAATATCCTGTAAAGCTACCTTCTTTTAGAAAATACATCACTGCAAGTACTGCAAAAGTCATAATGATATAATTCCAAAATGTTACTTTTGCACCACTGATTTTATCTGATAACCAGCCGCCCACTGGACGGAATAATGCACCTACCAAAGGTCCTAAAAAAGCAACTTTTAACGGGTCAACATCAGGGAAAGATTGTTTGATAACCATTGGAAATGCGGCACTAAATCCAATAAATGAACCAAACGTTGCCAAATATAAAATACACATAATCCAATTATGCTGGCGTCTAAAAATAATGGCTTGGTCTTTAAAAGATGCTTTTGCACCTGCCAAATCATTCATGCCAAACCAAGCTAATACCGTCATAATAGCAATTGGAATCACCCAAACAAAACCTGCATTTTGTAGATATATCGTTTTGCCACTACTGGTTGTTTGAGCATCGCCGCCAAAAGCACCGAACAATGAAAAACCAATAACAAAAGGCACAACAAACTGCATGGTAGAGACGCCTAAATTACCAAGCCCCGCATTTAATCCAAGCGCCATACCTTGTTTTGATTTTGGATAAAAAAACGAAATGTTTGACATTGATGATGAAAAGTTTGCACCTCCAAATCCACAAAGTAAAGCAATGGTAGCAAATACGCCAAAAGGTGTTTCGGGGTTTTGGAGTGCAAAGCCCAACCAAATTGTTGGAATTAATAACGATGCGGTTGAAATAGTTGTCCAACGTCTACCGCCAAAAATTGGCACCATGAACGAATAAAAAATCCGCATGGTCGCTCCTGATAATGCAGGCAGAGCCAAAAGCCATGATAATTGCGATTTATCAAATTTAAAGCCGATCTCGGGCATTCTTACGACAATGACCGACCAAATTACCCAAACTGAAAACGCTAAAAGCAATGCAGGAATAGAGATAAACAAGTTTCTTGTAGCAACTTGTTTTCCACCATTTTCCCAAAACTGCTCATCTTCAGGTCGCCAATCATGAATGACTGTTCCACCTTTTAATTCATTTTTCATAAACCCTCCAAATAATTTATTGAATTATTTGAACTTAATTTAACCAAATAATTTAATTACTATATTATTTCTAACTGTAATTAAATTTATTTTAGGTGTTTTTAATGATTTATTCGCCTATCCTAATGACTAATTCAATAAAATATAGATGCTACTTTAGTAGTATAAATAAACTTTATTTAAATCAATAATTCAGCGATAAAATAAAAGTGCCAATTAAATTGACACTTTTACAAAGATTAAGGTTATTTATTTTTAGATTTTAGCATGGCCTGATGCCCTTGTTCCATCTTTGGTTTTACTTCAGAGATATAAATCCAAATCAAAGAAACCCAAACCACCCCAAACATAATCATAAATGCTGATGAACGAACACCTGTAATGTCTACCGCCGCTCCAAACATGATTGGTAAAATAAACCCACCAAGTCCACCGGCTAGACCAACTACACCAGACACCGCACCCATATTGTGTTTGTATTCATCAGATAAGTATTTAAATACAGATGCTTTACCTACCGCAAAAGTAATCCCCAAAAGGAAGATTAATACAGTAAAGATGGTGGAATTTAGACCTAAATGGAAGGATTTTTCACCACCAATGGTTTGCACCACAAGACTGGTTTGAGGATAAGACAATATAAACAGTAGTAAAAATGATGACCAAAGCACCCACCAAGTTACTGTATGGGCTGAATATTTATCAGAAAGCCATCCACCAAGCGCTCGTAGCACCCCACCTGGTAATGAGAAGCACGCTGCTAAAAATGCTGCTGATTGTAAAGTAAACCCATATTCACCAACATAATACTTGGTCATCCATAGGGCTAGCGCCACATAACCACCAAAAACAATGGAGTAGTATTGTGAATACCGCCAAACATTAGGGTCTTTTAATACTGCAAGCTGACTGGCAATGCTACTTGTGCTGGCTGTTCTATGTTCTTTATTGTCATAACTAAAAAACCAAAAACCAATCGCTGTAATTAGCATGATAATTGCGTAAACTTTGGGTAAAAAACGCCAACCTTCAGCGGCATAAGCTGCCATGCCAGTGCCAGCTGTAATGATAGATGGGCCGATAATTTTAGTTAGGGCAGAACCTGCATTCCCTGCGCCAAAAACACCCATTGCAAAGCCTTGTCTTTCTGGCTTAAACCATTTGGCAACATAAGCAATTCCCACTGAAAACGAACCGCCCGCTAAGCCAACAAATAAGCCTAATACTAAAAACTGCCAATATTCACTGGCGTAGCTCATCAAATAAATTGGAACAACGGTTATCATCATTAAGGTAAAAAATACAATTCGCCCACCAAACTTATCAGTCATCATACCCAATGGCAAACGCACCAAAGAGCCCGTTAATACAGGCGTTGCTGCTAAAAGCCCAAATTGGGTTTCACTTAGATTGAGTGTTTTTTGAACAGGAATGCCCAGAACTGCAAACATCATCCAAACCATAAAACACACAGTAAAGGCGACGGTTGATGAAGCAAGCACCAGATTTTGCTTCATGGTTTCACTTGCCATAAATACTCCTAATCTGTTGATTTTGTTAAAATTTATTTGTTTTGTATGAATTCTTATACAAACTAAAGTTTGTAAATTTTGAGTGAAATCAATTAAAATCATACAATTTTTATCTATCATAGACAACCTAAAAAATATATATATTGATTTAAATCAATTTTTTAATAAGTAGAACGCGCTATCAAACCCATTTATACAACTTTAGTAGTATCGTTTATTTTGTTAAACTTTGTAAAAATAGCTAATGTTTTCATAAGGTTAATCAATTTTTTAGACTGTTTGTAATTTGTAATTTGATGATAATTTGCACAATTAACCTTTTATAATTTTTTGGGAGTATATCCATGTCGCCTAACCATAATTTCTTCATTGGACAGTGGTTTACCCCATTTAAAATTGGGCATTCGCTGCCAGCTCGGGCATGGACAGTTATTATTTTAATCTCACTTGTGGTACTTTCTTCATCGATTGCCAGCATCCACCTATCAAAAGTTTCTGAGGCTGACGCTAAAGCTATTAATCAGGCAGGTTCTATTCGTATGGCAACATACCGAATCAATTATCAGTTAAGCCAATTTCAATTGCGTCAAACCAATGGTAATGACAAAAATAGTGAATTTGTTGAACCATTAATTGATGATATGCAAAAAAGATTTATGGAATTAAAGTTTTATCAAAATAAAATAAACAATTCTGATGAAAAAATTGATAAAATTTTATTAATACTAGAAACCCAATGGAATGGTCAATTATTACCCTTATTAAAAGACAAAAATTCTGACAAATTTTATCAACATTCTTTGGAATTTTTACATGAAGTCAATGAGCTAGTAACCGCCATCCAAAATCGTAATGAAATGCGTCAAATTCGCCAGCAACGCATTAGTTTTATTTCTTTATTTTTTATTGTGGTGATTATGATTTTTGGAATGCGAGAGCTTAATTATAACGCGCTTATCCCATTAAAAAGATTAACCATAGCTGCAAGAAACTTTAAAGAAGGAAAGCGTTTTGATATTCAAAACATTCAAAATAATACGCAAGGCTATCAAGAATTAAATGAGTTGTCTGAAGCTTTTTTTCAGATGTTAAATGTAATTAATAATCATCAAAATCATTTAGAAAATGAAGTTAAGCAAAAAACCCACCATTTAACCCAATCCAATCAAGCGTTATATGCGTTATATGATTTTGCTCAAAAAATTGCTACTGAGCATTTAAATACTCAAGAATTGCACAAATTAATTAAAGATTTTGTAAAACTATTACCTAATAGCGAAATATCCTTATGCATTCATGGAGAAAATTATGAGAGTAATACCATTATTTCCTTATCGGATAGAAGCCATTACGAATTTTGCATGGCGGATGATTGCGAAAGCTGTAATCTAAAATCTAATATTAAAACTCGTGTTATTCCCATTCAAAGCCAAAATAGTAAATGGGGTGAATTATTAATTAAAGAAGCAGATGTTTCAACAGAAAATACAGAATATTCAATAAATAATAGCAATAATAATTCTGCAAACATTCCATTAATTAATATTGATAATGACCATTCTTTATCAAAAGATGACTTATTAATTACATTGGCTAATTTAATTGCTTTGGCATTTGCATCAGAGCAAAGACAAAAACAACGTCAAGAACTTATTTTAAGTGAAGAAAGAAACACCTTTGCAAGAGAATTGCATGATTCTATTGCTCAATCTTTATCTTATTTAAAAATACAAGCCAGTATGTTAAAAACATTAAATGACAATGAAAAAGTTTTTTTATCAACTTATTTTGATAAAGACAATTTAGATAAAAATTCATTAACATTGGATTTGCAAGCAAAAACAGAATTTTATCAAATTCATGCCAAACAAGATAAAGTATTAGAAGATTTAAAAGAGGGTTTAAATCATGCTTACAGTCAATTACGAGAATTATTAAATACTTTTCGTATTAAAATTAATGGCGGTGATTTTCATGAATTGATGCAACAAGCAATTACTGAATTTAGTCAAAAAGGTCATTTTACCAGCAATTTTGATAATCAAGTTTTAACATTGAATTTAAGCGCTGCTGAACAAGTGGATTTATTGCAAATTACTCGTGAAGCTTTATCCAATGTATACAAACACGCTAAAGCAAGTCACGCCAATGTTGTGCTATACCAAGATGCCATCAGCTATGATGTGGTGCTACTCATTCAAGATAATGGCGTTGGTATCAGTCAAAGTGATAAGAATAAATATGGGCATTATGGATTAAGTACAATGGCAGAACGTGCGGCAAGCCTTGGGGGAAGTATTGATACGCGAAGTGTAAAACCTCATGGTACAGAGGTTATGGTGCGGTTTTTGCCACAGTTTTTTTTGAAACACACCAAAGAAGTTCGCCCCCTCCCAACATTAAATGATTGGAGTCGTGAAGAAATTGAAAGCATCACCAAACAGCTTGACAACGAACTTACCAAAACCTTTGGCAAAACATCAGCTTAATCCGTCAACACATCATGTTTATCGATGAAGGTTGTCTGATTATTTGTCTATTTTATAACCATTTTATTGGGTAATGATTACAAAATCACTTATAATAAACAAAGAGTCTATTCATTATTAAAATTAAATTATTTTTAGGGCACATACCATGAGTCAAAAAATTTTTACCAATCAAAATCCCGCTCGCCTTTTGCTGGTGGATGATCATCCCATGTTAAGACGCGGACTTGCTGATTTATTGGGTTTTGAAATTGATTTATTTGTTGCAGGACAAGCCAGTAACGGTCGAGAAGCTTTAGATTTTTTGGCAAATAACGATGTGGATTTGATTATTTTAGATCATAATATGCCAATTATGAACGGTGTGGAAACGCTAAAAAGAATTCGTGAATTGGGAATTGTTGGCAAAGTACTGTTATTTACAGTATCGGATAATTTAAAAGACGTGCAAGACGCTTTAGAATTAGGTGTTGATGGCTATCTGCTAAAAGATATGGAACCTGAAGAAATCATTGCCAACATTCGACGAATCTTGTGTGGTGAATTGGTAATTAGTCCGTCTCTTGCCCCTGTGCTTGCCCAAGCCATGAGAAAACCTGCAAATGCTGAAAGCATGTTAGATTTAACAGACAGAGAACTTCAAGTGCTGCATATGATTGCTGAAGGTTTAAGTAATAAAATGATTGGTAATAAGCTTGGCATTGCTGAATCAACCGTTAAAGTCCATGTAAAACACATTTTAGGTAAAATTGGCTTAAGAACCCGAGTAGAAGCGGCAGTTTGGGCGGTTAATCATTTAAAAAAATAGCAAAAGCCTTGTTATCCAAGCTGCATCGCAATCATTGGCTGACAATATCTAAAAGCCCTTGTACATCACAAATAATATAATGATGCTTGTCTTGTTTAACAATCAATCCAAGCTCAATAAAGTCTTTTAGAGTGCGAGATAAGGTTTCAGGTCGCAATCCAATTTGGCTGGCTAGTTGTTTTTGGCTGCATTGAAAACAAAATGGTACACCGTGATTATAATGAGTTAAAAGATAATATCCAAGTTTGGATTTTGCTTGCACAAATGCCAATAAATCACTACTGATTAAATGATGATACAGACGTTTGCTGATACATTCACAAAACCAAGTAATCAACCCACCCAGCTCAAATTGTTCAATGCTCTTAAAATAAGCCTGTACTGATAAACTGGCAACAATGGATTTTTCTTTGGCGGTTGCAGTCAGCTGATGAATTCCACCCTGCTTGATTAATAGCGCCGAATGTTTACTAGCAATGTCTGGTTTTTTATCAGATTTTATAATAGGTGGTATGTTTTTTGGTGCAAAATGTTGCCAATCCCAAAGTACACTTTCATTGATTAAGGATAAAGTTTGATAATTGGCGATTAAACACTCCTGACCACTTGGTAGCTGACGATGGCAAACCGCTTCGCCTGCCAATAAAAAGTACAAATTGGCAACAACATCATGCTGTAAAAAAATAATTTCATCTTTGGCGTATTCATGTAGCACAACTTGTGACAACAAATGGTCTTTTGCTTCTTGTCCATGTTTTGATTTTGGAAGCAAAGCAAACAAAGGATGATTTTCTAAAGCGGTTAGGTAGTACTTACGATTGCGTTCATTCATTTTATTAGCCATCAAATGAATATAAATGAGATAATGATAACCAGTACCAAACGTTATCCATATTCTCCTAAAGCACAAACAGTAAAAAACCGACTACCCAAAAGGAGTATTCGGTTTTTTTATAAATTGATATAGATTGACTATTTTTAGTAATCGCGTCTAACGTAGATAACCCCACCAGTTCTAGCGTTGATTTTCACATCGTATCTTCCACTGGGCGAATTTAGTTCAACATCGTAAACTGGACCACGACCATCATCGTTGCTATCAAAATCGATACTGCGTACTGAGCTGCCTTTGATACGAGAACGAGCAATTTGTGCAGCCCTTTGACGAGAAATGTAAGTTGTATGAGTTTTTGCTCTATGTCTGGTTTGATAGCTTTGTGTACGTCTTGGACGATAATCATCGTCATCCCAATCATCCCAATCGTCGTCCGCTAAAGCACTTGGTGCATAAACGATGGCTGATGATAAGGCAAAAATAGCAAAGATTTTCTTCAAATTGATGGTCATTACAGACTCCTCTAGTTGAACTAATTTAGGTGTATTATAACATCTAAAAATTAGCCAAAACTTAGCAAATCAAATCAAGATGAATTTTTATTCAAATCATAAATTGTCTTGGTTAATCGCTGAATTTCCAATCTATCATGGCTCACATACAGCATTGGAATGGATAAATTTTGTACAATATGTTCAAAAAAAGGTAAGATTTCGCTTTTTAACTCGCTGTCTAATGCTGATAAAGGCTCATCCATCAACAACAAATTAGGTGAATACAAAATTGCCCGACCCAAAGCCACTCTTTGCTTTTCACCACCAGATAATTTAATGGGTAGGCGATTAAGTAGTGGTTTTAATTTTAGTAAGGCAACAATTTCATCAAAATTAAAGGTTTGTTCGCTGGGTTTTAAGCGGTCATAACCAAAACGTAAGTTTTGGTCAACCGTTTTATGGGGAAACAACTGAGCGTCTTGAAACACCAATCCAACACGGCGTTTTTGAGTGGATAAATTGATGTTTTGATGACTATCAAACCACGTTTGACCATTGATGCGGATGTGTCCAATTTTTGGACGGTGAATACCTGCAATGGCGTGTAAAATACTAGTTTTACCAAGTCCAGACGCACCAAAAATTCCAACAGTTGATTCTTGATATTGTAAAAAAACTTCTAGCTTTTTTTTGCCTAAAGATAGTGTAAATTGACAATCAAACATATTTGACATTCTCTTTAGATAAATTTTTGTTTTTGTTTACGAGTATACCACTGAGCAAACCAAAGCGCTGAAAATGCTACGCCCACAGACAAAAATAATAGCTTGTAAAGTTGCTCTTCCCCATCCACTTGTTGAAGCAAACTATACATTGCCAAAGGCAGTGTATTGGTCTCACCTGCAACATTACCTACAAAGGTGATTGTAGCTCCAAATTCCCCCAAACTTCGACAAAAACTTAAAATTGCCCCCACCAAGATACCCGACCATGCCAGCGGTAAGGTAATGCCAAAAAAAGTTTGCAAATTTGATGCACCCAAGGTTTTTGCAGCGATTTCAAGGCGTTTATCCACCATTTCAATTGCTACACGCACCGATTGCACCATCAGTGGAAAGCCCATCACAGCAGAGGCTAAAACCGCTCCTTTCCAATTAAAAGCAAATTCCAGCCCAATTGCAGACAAATATTGACCAATCAAACCTTGATTGCCAAACAACACCAAAAGTATGTAGCCTGGTATCATACCTTCGGGCCTGTACAAGAGAATACCTACGTCCTCTACGATGAAGAGAGCCGT
>CAKAQU010000043.1 GCA_916720335.1 uncultured Moraxella sp.
CGTGTACCAAATGTAACGTTTCCGACTCGTCAAGGTGACAGCTGGGTAAATGTAAGCACTGATGAATTATTTAATGGTAAAAAAGTAGTGCTGTTTTCGTTGCCAGGGGCTTTTACACCAACCTGCTCATCAACACACCTGCCTCGTTATAACGAACTGGCTTCTGAGTTTAAAAAACTGGGCGTGGATGAAATTATTTGTGTGTCAGTGAATGATACTTTTGTGATGAACGCATGGAAAGCTAACCAAGAGTGCGACAATATTACTGTCATTCCTGATGGTAATGGCGAATTTACTGAGGGTATGGGGCGACTTGTAGGAAAAGAAAACCTTGGCTTTGGAAAGCGTTCTTGGCGTTATTCTATGCTAGTTGAAGATGGCGTAATCACTAAAATCTTTGACGAGCCCGAAAAAGACGGTGACCCCTTTGAAGTATCCGATGCAGATACTATGATAAAATACCTAAAGCCTGACTGGCAAGATAAACCATCTGTAGCAATTTTTACCAAACCAGGTTGTCCTTTTTGCATTAAAGCCAAAAAACTGCTTGATGAAAAGGGTTTAAGCTATGAAGAAATTGTTTTAGGGCGTGATGCTAGCATGACGGGTGTACGTGCAATCACAGGTCGTGAAACAGTGCCACAGGTGTTTATTGGCGGTCAGCATATTGGCGGTAGCGATGACTTAGAAGCATTTTTTGCTGGCTGACTTTAAAGTATAAACTTAAAAAGATGGTTTTACGCCATCTTTTTTTATTTTTTATCATGCAATATTTTCTTTAAGATTTTTGAAAAACTTTAATATTATCAAATCCTTGTTCCATTAAATATAAAGCTTGCAATTTACTCATCACGCCTTTTGTGCAATACAGTAGATAAGTTTTTGAGCCATCTAGCGTATTAAAACTACTGGTTAATTTATAAAAAGGCATAGTAGCCACCTGAGCATTTTCAATCACCAAAGGTTTATTGTCAATTTCATCGGGGCTTCGGATGTCTAAAATTACGTCATTTTCACCAATTTGAGACGTGATTTGGATGTTTTTTTGGTTGGTTGTTTGCTGCTGGATTTGGCGAATATCAATACACAAAGCAGTCTCAATAGCTGTTTGTAATATATTAAAATCAAAGTTTTCCTCACACGCAACCAGTTTATGCTCCGCTGCTTTTACTGTTGGGCTTTTAGAAATTACACCACAAAATTCAGGCATGGATTTAGCGATATCCGCCGTACCAATCTTTTTAGCCATTTTAATAATTTCTTCTTTATCGTTAGTGATTAAGGGTCGTAAAATCAGTGTATCGGATGCTTTGTCAATCATTTGCAAATTAGCAAGGGTTTGACTTGACACCTGCCCCATGGCTTCACCTGTAACCAATGCATTGATTTTATATTGTTTTGCCAAACGACTTGCAGCACGCACCATCATGCGTTTTAGCACCACACCCATATAACCATCATCAATTTTTTGTAAAATTTCAGCAACCACAGGCTCAAAATTCACAGTGATGAATTTAACTTTATGAACTGGGCTGTATTTACGCCAAAGCTCATACGCGGTTTGTTTAGTACCAATTTCGTGAGCCTTGCCACCCAAATTAAAAAATACATAATGTACACGACTGCCACGTCTGATAAAGTTAAAACTAGCAACCGCTGAATCAAATCCTCCAGAAATTAATGACAACACATCCTCTTGGGTGCTTACTGGAAACCCGCCCAACCCATCAAAACGAGCTTTTGTTAATAGCAATTTATCATCTTCAATTTCAAGATTCACAGTAACATCGGGGTTTTCTAACTGCACTTTAGCACTAGCCACCCTTTGGTTTAAGCCGCCACCAACATATCGCATCACATCCATGGAATTAAAATCATGACGACCACGACGTTTGACGCGCACACAAAAGGTTTTATCCACAATTTCATCAGCAACTTGCGCCAATGTTTTTTCAAAAATATCGTGCAAATTTATATAGGTCATTTCTTCAACTTCTAAAAAATGATGAATGCCTGGAATACATTGCAATCGTTCAATTAGATAAGGTTTTTTTGTCTGGTCTTTACTGCGCACCACAATTTTATCCCAAAGACGCACAACTGTAACCGTTGAATCAACTGCTCTTAGGTTGTCTCTAATGGTGTTAGCTAAAACTTTGATAAAGCGTTTGCGAACGCTATCACTTTTCATGATAATTTCAGGGAAAAGTTTGATGATAAATTTCATAATTTAGATTTTAGTTAAAATCGGCTATCATATCACTATTGAAATTAGGCGACAATAGTCCTAATATTTGTAGAGATTTTTAGTATCGCTTTTTACCTAAAAATAACGTAAAATAGTCTAATTTTTAAATTACAAACACATAAAATGACCGTTCAAACTTACACCCCTGAAGCTCGCCCTACCCCAAAAAAAGCAGTACAAGGCGAAAAGCTGCGTGGACATGACAAAGTCGCTCGCATTCCCATTAAAGTAATTCCTACAATTGAAACTCCAAAAAAACCTGACTGGATTCGAGTCAAATTATCAAGCCCTGCTGAGGTTGAGCGTATTAAACAAACTTTACGTAAACAAAAATTACATACCGTTTGTGAAGAAGCTGCTTGCCCAAACCTACCTCAATGTTTTGGTGATGGTACAGCAACTTTTATGATTATGGGGGATATTTGCACGCGTCGTTGCCCATTTTGTGATGTCGCACACGGCAGACCCAATCCATTAGATAAAGATGAACCTCGCCATACCGCTGAAACAATTTTAGGTATGGGATTAAAATATGCAGTCATCACATCAGTGGATAGAGATGATTTAAAAGATGGCGGGGCTGGACATTTTGCCGATGTAATCAAAGAATCTCGTGCATTAAGTCCAAATTGTTTGATTGAAATTTTAGTGCCAGATTTTCGTGGGCGGGATAAATTAGCGTTAGAAATTTTAACCCAAACCGCTCCTGATGTTTTTAATCACAACATTGAAACCGTACCTCGTTTATATAAAGCCTTTCGTCCCGGTGCTGATTATGCCCATTCTTTAAAACTGTTAAAGGATTACAAGGCGCTGCGTCCTGATATTGCTACCAAATGCGGTTTTATGGTTGGATTAGGTGAAACTGAAGAAGAAGTTTATGCTCTACTTGATGATTTAAAAGCTCATGATGTTGACATCGTAACTATTGGTCAGTATCTTGCCCCAAGCAAAAGTCATGCCCCAGTAGAACGCTATGTTCATCCTGATGAATTTGAACGTTATATGGATTATGGTAAAAAAATTGGCTTTTTTAGTATTTGGGCAGGTCCTATGGTTCGTTCCAGTTACTTTGCCGACCGTCAGTTTTATGGCGAACCTTGTCCACCACCTGTCAGAAGCAGTAAAGCACTCGCCAAAGAAGGTAAATTGGGCTGTTAGTTGTGGGCGTTATTTTATCCGCTAATGGCATTCACCGTTTACACCATACATTTTTTATCCCAAAAGATAAAATTAGGGCAAGCTTGCTTATTATTCATGGCATGAGCGAACACAGTGGACGCTATCAAAAGTTTGCGCAGTTTTTAGCAGATCATGGCATTTTAGTGCTGACTTATGACCAACTTGGGCATGGAAAAACTGTCAAAGATAAATATGAATTAGGGTTTTTTGATGAAAAACACCCTGTTCAAGCGCTGTGTAAAGACGTGATTGTTTGCGCTGATGCCTTAAAGCAAAAATCCAAAGAACTGACAAATAAAAACATTCCCCATTTTATTATGGGGCATTCCATGGGGTCATTTATTGCCCGAACGGTCTTGACTCATCACGCTGGCAGCTTTGATGGTGCAATATTAATGGGAACGGCTCATGGTTTTGGCTTTTTTAATCAAATAAGTTTAAAAAGTTTGGGCGTGTTAAACTTTTTAAATGCCAAACAGCCCAACATTTACTTTGCCAATCTTTTAAACCAATATTTGCTTAATCAAATTCGCTCATCAATTTGGGCTTCACCATTTGCGTGGCTATCTGAAAACGGTGATAACATCAAAGCCTTTGAAGCTGACCCTTTATGTGGTTTTGTATTTACCAATAATGGTTTTTTAGCTTTACAAAAATTGCTTTGGCACGCATGTAAGCCCAGTTGGCATGCTTTTATGCCAAATGATTATCCGCTGCTTTTTGTAAGTGGCAAAGACGACCCAGTTGGACGTATGGGTCAGGATATCTATGGTTTGGTTGATGAGCTGCTAAAGGCTGGAAAAACCAATGTAAACTTCCACCTATATCCCAATATGCGGCATGAGCCTTTGCAAGAAACTCATGCTGATAAAGTACATCAAGATATTTTACATTGGTTTACTACCAATATATCTAATTGATTTATATCTACTTTTTTTATAATTTTAAGGAAACTTTATGAGTGATTTAAGCATTTTAATTGAACAAGCCTTTGAAAATCGCGCTAATTTATCCATTACAAATTGCCCCGATGATGTCCGCCAAGCAGTTAATGAAGCCTTAACAGGTTTAGATAACGGCACTTACCGTGTTGCTGAAAAAACAGATGGCGAATGGGTTGTTAATGAGTGGCTAAAAAAAGCTGTGCTGTTATCTTTTAAAATAAACGATAATACTTCTGTAGAATCTGGAGATTTGCGCTTTTATGATAAAGTAGATACCAAATTTGCTAACTGGTCAGAAACCGATTTTAAAAATGCTGGCATTCGTGTCGTTCCACCTGCTGTCGCCAGAAAAGGTTCATTTATCGCCAAAAATACTATTTTAATGCCATCGTACGTCAATATTGGTGCTTATGTAGATGAAGGCACCATGGTGGATACTTGGGCAACCGTTGGCTCATGTGCTCAAATTGGCAAAAATGTTCATTTGTCGGGTGGTGTTGGCATTGGTGGCGTCTTAGAGCCGCTGCAGGCAAGCCCTACTATTATTGAAGACAACTGCTTTATTGGTGCTAGAAGCGAAATTGTTGAAGGAGTCATTGTTGGTGAAGGCTCAGTCATTTCCATGGGTGTTTATATTGGGCAATCTACTCGTATTTATGACCGTGAAACAGGCGAAATTTATTATGGGCGCGTACCAGCAGGGTCGGTTGTTGTTCCGGGCAGTCTGCCTTCAGCTGATGGTAAATACAGTTTATACGCTGCCATCATCGTCAAAAAAGTAGACGCTCAAACTCGCAGCAAAACCAGCATCAACGACCTATTAAGAGCCGAATAAATTAATTTGTAGGTGTCATATGAAAAAAAGCATATTTTTAGCCATCATCGCTACCACTGTCATCACTGGTTGTACCACTACAAAAACACCCGTTACCAAATCGCCAAACCCTGCCAGCGAATTTTGTGTTTCTGTTCATGGCAAATCCATCATTAAAAAAGACACTAACGGTAATGAATACGGCGTTTGTCAATTACCCAACGGTCAAGAAATTGAAGAGTGGGAATTTTACCGTGGTTCTGCCAAAATCATCATTGAAGGTGATACCATTAAAAAATAATTTATTTACTTTAAAATAAAAAAAATGGGTTGGCACTGCTCCCATTTTTATCGTATTTTTATGATTTATTAAGGAATTTTTAATGAAAATCATTCAGATAGTTGCCATTGACAAACACAATTGCATTGGAAAAAACAACCAATTAGCTTGGCATATCAAAGAAGACCTTCAACACTTTAAAGCGCTTACGACGGGAAAAGCGATTATTATGGGGCGAAAAACCTTTGAATCTTTAGGTCGCCCTTTGCCCAATCGCAACAATATTATCATTACCCAAAATAAAGAGTTTCAGGCTACAGGATGCACGGTAGTTCATCATTTAGATGACGCATTAACACACGCCAAAGACTATGCCAACAGTCATCATCACGATGAAATTTATATTATTGGTGGTGGACAAATCTATCAAAAAAGCCTTGATTTAGCCGATATTTTAGAAATTACCCACGTAGATTTAGAGATTGACGGTGATGCGTTTTATCCTGATTTTAGTAAAAAATTCACTCAAATTTGGACATCTGATATTAAACAGGATGAAAAAACGGGCATCAAGTTTTATTTTGCCCGTTATCAAAAACAATCTTAATCACAGATTACCACGTGTTGCAGCGCAATTACGTATAAATTGGTTCACTGACACTTTTCATAATCAATGCAAATTTCAAGACATCAGCCGCTACATCTGTAAAGGGGTTTTTAATTTTGGCAGTCCAACCAGAACCTAAAGCCCCATCGATACTAGCATTCTTTTTATCCCACATTTGAGTAAGTAAATACACTACATTGCCTTTGGGGGTCATGATTTCTATTTCATCACCAACCATCAGTTTATTTTTAATGTCTAAGATTAAAAATTCGCCGTCAACGTCTGTAACTTCAGCAACAAATTGTTGATTGTCTGTTTTAGATGAGCCGTATTCATAGTTTTGATAATCGCTGTGTACATGACGACGCAAAAATCCTTCTGTATAGCCACGATTTGCCAATCCGTCTAAGGCTGCTATCAGCTGAGTATCAAAAGGCTTACCTGCCAATTTATCATCAATAGCCTTGCGATATACTTGAGCCGTACGTGCAACATAATAATGCGATTTGGTACGTCCTTCAATTTTTAAGGAATGCACCCCCATGTCTATTAAATCTGGCACAAGTTCCACCGCGCGCAAATCTTTAGAATTCATGATATACGTACCATGCTCATCCTCAAACATTGCCATCAGTTCGCCTTTTCGTCCCTGCTCTTCAATCAACACCACCTCGTCAGATGGTTTTTGTACATAATCATCACCCATGACCACATCACCATTTAGATTGATGGCATGAATGGCATTTTCTGCTTGGCTTTGATTAGGAATAAAAATATCAGGATTTTTTGGAACAATATCACCTGTTTCGTTTTCAATCGCTTGATAGGTGTTATAACTCCAGCGGCATGCATTTGTACAAGTACCTTGATTGGCATCACGCTTATTAATATAACCCGATAATAAACAGCGTCCAGAATAAGCCATGCACAAAGCCCCATGAACAAAGACTTCAATCTCCATATTAGGTACTTCACGAATAATCTCACCAATCTCTTTTAAAGACAGTTCTCTGGATAAAATCACTCGTGATACGCCCATTTGCTGCCAAAATTTCACTGTTGCCCAATTAACTGCGTTGGCTTGTACTGACAAATGAATCACTTGATTTGGAAAAGCCTCTCGTACCATCATAATCATGCCAGCATCGGACATAATCAGTGCATCTGGCTTCATTTCAATTACAGGACGAATGTCTTCTATAAAGGTTTTTAATTTGGCATTATGAGCCTGGATATTCACCACAACGTAAAATTTTTTACCCAAACTGTGAGCATAATCAATGCCTTTTTTTAAATTTTCTTCATCAAAATCGTTATTGCGCACTCGCAATGAATAGCGCGCCTGACCTGCATATACAGCATCTGCACCATAAGCAAAAGCGTATTGCATATTTTTAAAAGTTCCAGCAGGGCATAAAAGCTCAGTTATTTGTCTCATAATTTTAAGATAATATTAAAATAAACCAGCCATTATAGCAAAATTTTTATCAAAACTTTCTAAGTTTTTTCTGTCTTTATTTTGTTACAATAATCTGATTTGAAATTATTTTGATAATAGGGGAAATTTGTGCGAGTTTTATTAGCTGAAGACGACATGATGATTGGTGATGTATTTAGTGAAGCCTTGATGGATGAAGGCTATATTGTAGACTGGGTAAAAGATGGCGCACAAGCACTGCTGGCTCTTAAAACCGAACAATACGATATTATTTTACTAGACTTAGGTTTGCCAAAAATTGATGGCATGGAAGTATTAAAAACTCTACGCGCTGCCAAAATTGATGCTCCCGTTTTAATTTTAACCGCGCGAGATGCTCTAGATGACCGCATTCAAGGGTTAGATGGTGGTGCTGACGATTATGTAATTAAACCATTTGAACTTGGTGAAGTACTCGCTCGCATGCGTGTTTTAATTCGTAGACAGCAAGGTAAAGCTCAAAACCTGCTCCAAGTTGGTAATTTATCATTAGATACTGCTAAAAAACGAGCATTTTTAAACCAACAGCCCCTAGATTTAACTGCTAAAGAATACATGCTTTTAACCAGTTTTATGACCAATTCTGAAAAGGTATTATCCAAAAGTGATTTGGAGAGCCAATTATACGGCTGGGGTATGGAAGTGGAAAGCAACGCGGTAGAGTTTTTGATTTATAGTTTACGCAAAAAAATTGGACAAAACACCATCAAAAATATGCGTGGATTGGGCTGGTATCTTGCAGCAAATTAATCTGATAATTTATTATTTTTCCGCAATCTGTCATGAAACAACCCCATTCTTTACAGTTAAAACTTATCACCACCACTCTAAGCGTGCTGCTTATCAGCGCCCTATTGGCTGGTATTTTTGCTTTTCAAAGAACCTATGAAGAAACAGACGACTTATTTGATGAAAACTTAGAAAATATTGCTCTTGCCATTTTAACCACCCGCCCAAGCCCCCAAAGCTATCGCACAGGCGATGGTGATGATGGGCTCTGGGTAGATATTTTGGATAAAAATCACACTAATTTTGCCAAATTGCCCATGGGGTTTAGTACCGCCATTATAGATGGTGAACGTTTTTCGGTTTACAAACTTACACAAAACCATCAAACCATCATTGTTCGCCAACGCCATGACAGTCAAGATGAGCTCGCTACATTAGCTGCTTTACATTCTTTGATTCCTTTACTTATTGTCAGTGGTATTTTAGCAATATTTACACCATTTTTAATGTGGCGTGAGTTTCGCTTTGTTAGACGTGCCACAAAATCAGTTAGCCAACGCGATGTTCACGATTTATCACCCTTACCTGTAGAAAACTTTCCTAAAGAGATTTTACCATTTGCTGTTGCCATCAATCAGTTGCTAGTCAAGGCTCAAGAGGATATTGATACCCAAAAACGCTTTATCGCTGATGCTTCTCACGAGCTACGTTCACCTTTGACTGCCATTTCTTTGCAAGTTCAGCGCTTACAAACATTGACTGATTTAGATAAAATCAAAATAGGTCTAAATAAACTTGCTAAAAGCGTTGCGCAAAATCAGGATTTGGTAGAAAAATTACTAACCATTGCACGATTAAATGGCAAAACAGGAAATCACAAACCTGTAAAAATAGCCAACATATTAAAAAATAGTGTCAATCTATTATTGCCAATAATTAATGAAAAATCATTAAATTTTGAAATTGATATCAAACAAGAAAATGCTACACTATTGATTGACGAGACCGTTTTATTATTATTGATTAAAAATATCATTCAAAATGCAATCATTTATACACCCAATCAAGGTCGTATTGCAATTATTTTATCGGATAAAAAACAAGATTTACAAGAATTTGGGGAGTGTGTCATTCACTATCAAAATAATCATCCTTCAAAATTATTTTTACAAATCAAAGATAGTGGTATTGGCATAAAAAAAGCCGATTATTATAAAGTATTTGAACCTTTTACCCGCTTATCACAAAACAATCATTCTGATAATAGCGAAATAAAAGGTACAGGTCTTGGCTTGTCTATTGTAAAAACTGTTTGTGAAAATTCTAAAGCCAATTTATATTTAAACACCTCTTTATTTGAAAATCATTCAGGTGGATTATGTGTTACCTTAGTATTTTAGTTATATGATATTATCATTTTCCACATTTTTAATTATCCACATTAACGGTTTATAAAATCATTGGCGAATTGTGCGTTTTAGGTGATTATCAAAATCTGCATTAAACACTCGAATTGGATTAATATCAATGCCACCACGTCTAGTATAATTTGCCCAGATTTTTAGTTTACTTGGATTTAAATGCACCATAAAATCAGCGAACATACGCTCTACACATTGTTCGTGAAAACCATTGTGCTGACGAAAGGATAAGATATATTGCAATATTTTTGCAAAATCCAAATGATAACTGGTGGTAATTTCAAAAAATACACTTCCCCAATCGGGTTGGTTGGTAACAGGGCAATTAGAACGCAATAAATTAGAATAAAATTGATAAGTTTGTTGATGATTTTTGTGATTAAGATTTTGTAAAAAAGAACTGTCAATATCGTGCGTTAATAGAATATTATCTTGATGAAAATCCAATGCATCATCAATGCAATTTTTTTGCTCTAATAGATAAGTATTAAATAATTCATCCGATAAATCACCCAAATAAATTTTTATGTCTTTTTTTACACAAAAAGAGATATCTTGAATAATGGTATCTATTAATTGTTGTTTATCTTCAAACACTGTAAAATTTAAACTATTAAAATAAAGTTTTAAAGATTTGGATTCTACGATGTTTGGTGAATCTGCAGGAATAAATAATTTTAATATCGCCACTTGTGATATGCCTTTTGGATTTAACCAAGAGATTTCAAATGCCTGCCAAATATCCACTCCTTGATAAGATTGACAAAAACCTGTTGTGTGTTTAATCTCATCACGCCCGACGTTTCTACTGATTGGGTACAAAATATCTGGATTGTAAGTTTTTGGATAATGAGTGTTTTCGCCCAATACACCATAAATGCTCATACAAATACCTATAAATCATCTATTAAATTTAAATAATACGAATCCGCGAACCATCTTTTAATAAAAGGTAAGCAACCCAATAAAAGATAATGCAAAAAACTAAAATAGCTAATAAAGAATAAAAAACATTGACATCAGAATGACCTAAAATTCCATAACGGAAAGCATTAACCATATATACAATTGGATTTAATAAAGATACTTTTTGCCAAAAAGGTGATAAATCCGAAATAGAATAAAAAACACCACCAAGATACGTCAAAGGTGTTAAAATAAAACTTGGTACAATCGAAATATCATCAAAAGAATTAGCAAATATCGCATTAATAAATCCAGCCAATGAAAATAATATTGCTGTTGCAATGATAGTTAGAATTGTAATTGCTAAATTCATAATTGATAATTGAGTAAAAAATAATGCTACCGCACTAACAATAAAAGCAATCATCAAACCGCGAAAAACTCCACCACCAACGTAACCAATTAAAATATTATGCAAAGAAACAGGAGATACTAATAATTCATCAATACTTCCATTAAATTTAACACTAAAAAAACTAGAAACCACATTGGAGTAGCTATTGGTAATAACAGACATCATAATCAGTCCTGGCACAATAAATTGCATATAACTAACGCCGCCCATTTGCCCAATTCTTTGACCAACCATTTGCCCAAAAATAACAAAATACAAAGTCATAGTAATTGCTGGCGGCAATAATGTTTGAGGCCAAATTCGTAAAATACGCTTCATTTCTTTATAAAATAAAGTTTTTAATGCAATATATTGCCCAAAAAGATTCATACAATGCTCTATTTTTATTTAATTAAAAGAAGAATAACATTAATTTTCTTTATTTTTAGATATATCTTTATCCACAATATTCATAAATATTTCTTCCAATCGATTGGATTTATTTCTCATGCTTTTTATTTGAATATTGTGTTGATTAAATTCAACAAATAATTGATTTAATTCTTGGTTTTTTCCCAAGGTTATCTCTAATGTTTTATTATCAATTTGGTAGGCATTCAATGCATATTTAAAATTTGGCAAATTTGGCAATTCATCTTTTAAATCAAAAATAAATGCTTGATTTGACAATTGAGATAATAAATCCTTCATTTGAGTATGTATTAAAACTTCACCGTGATTAACAATCGCAATATTTTTACACAATTGCTCTGCTTCTTCTAAATAATGAGTGGTTAAAATAATTGTTGTGCCTTCTTCATTAATTTTTTTAATAAATTCCCACATAGAACGTCTAAGTTCAATATCAACGCCTGCGGTTGGCTCATCCAATATTAATAATTTTGGTTTATGAATCAATGCTCTAGCAATCATTAAACGGCGTTTCATACCGCCTGACAAAGCTCGGGTTTTGGTGTGGCGTTTTTCCCAAAGTCCCAAAGATTTCAATAAAAATTCTGCATGTGGTATTGCGTCTTTTTTGGCAATGCCATGATATCCCGCCTGTAACAATAAAACGTTTAAGCATTCTTCAAACTGATTAAAATTAAATTCTTGAGGAACAACGCCCAAATAGGATTTGGCAAGATCGGGTTTTTTGACAATATCCACACCAAAAATTTCAACCACGCCTTTATCCATTTTTAATAAAGAACTGATAATCCCAATCATGGTTGATTTGCCAGCACCATTTGCGCCAAGTAGTGCAAAAAAATCACCTTTTTGCACGGTTAAATTTACACCTTTTAAGGCGCAAAAACCGTTAGGATAAGTTTTACTAAGTTGTGTGATTTTTAAAGCAACATTATTATCATACATAAAACAAACTTTGTTATTTGATTTTTTTTAATAAAATTAAATAAACCGCCATTGACCAGATACACTGATAAACAGCGGTTTGTCTTTGGGCTTATTGACAAATTTTTTCCAATAATACCGCTTGAGCATCGTGAATCTGATGGGTTTTTTGCACCTGATTCCATTCACCACGCCCATCAAGCTCCCATGCCTGAACATTATCTTCTAAATAATTCATCAAACCATCTTGATAAATATGATAAAAAATCTTTTTATCCAAAATTGGAAATGCCACTTCAACACGATGTAACAAGTTTCTATCCATTAAATCGGCGCTGCTGCAAAATAGTTTTTCATCGCCATCATTATAAAAATAATAAACTCGAGTATGTTCC
>CAKAQU010000044.1 GCA_916720335.1 uncultured Moraxella sp.
TTTGATGATTCATTTATCTTGTTAATTTAATCATCATTTAAATGCTGCTCGCCTTCTGGTTTAGCTATCAGGTCCTGATTTTCTGGTGATTTTTCTGCTACTTTACGCTTAACCACCTGTGATTTTTGAGCAGCCTTAGAAGTTTTTTTATTCACTGATGATTTGGAGTTTTTTGGTTTAGTAGGTTTAGGCTTTTTAGGCGTAGCAACTAAATTTAAAATCCCCAACTGTGGTGGCAACATCAAATCAGAAACTATCTCAATCATATTTTTATAGTTGTCTGATTTCTTTTTGTCATCTGCTTTTTTACCTGTTGGTTTTACCTGCTCTGCTTTTGGTTTATCATCACTTAATACTTGTTCAGTAAATAACTCCAACTGATTTTCTATGACATCATTTAACACATTGTCCACTAATTTTTGGCTAATATCCGTGGCATCAGATTGAGGAGCAATCTGTGCAGTTGTATCTACCTGCTCTGTTTGGTCAATTTGCATTTGAACCATTTGCAAGGATTGATTTTCAGCCAATTTACCAAAATCAGGATGCTGTCCACGCGGGTCGTTGCTGGCACGCTTACAAATTGGTGATGGTGTTACGGCAGTTTTTCCTTGAGGTGCGTTAAATTGCCCAACTGGTGTGGTATTTTGATGAAATTCTGCTAAATAACTACCATTGAGTGGAGCATAACCATAATTGCTAAAATCACGCAAATCAAAATCTTGATTTTGCTCATTGTGTTTTAACGCCAATAAAAAGTCTGCAATAAAATCGCCACTGGCTTTAGCTCCTAGCACCTTTTGAATAAACTCGCCTGACAAACCGTTAATAGCGATTGGCATTTGATGGTAAGCGGCAATTACTCGTGGGTCATTATTAGCGCGTCGCATTTGCTGGGCAATTGCGGTCAGTTTTGCTTGGTCAAGCTGCAAAGCAGCTGATTTTTGACTTGATGCATCATGTTGTGATGAGTCATCAATAAGTTTATCGTTTGACACAGCATCTGTTTTGGGCTGCACTGAATCTGATGAAATTTGTATTATATCAGATTGAGTATCAACAAATTTTGTTTGAGTTTTAGAACTTTGAACTACATCTTCAGGCATCGATACTGACTGGGTTTCTTCCATATGCACAGTTTGCTGATGATTTTTTTCTTGAGCCAAAGATTGGGTTTGAGCATTATCAATTGCTTTGACACTTTCTACTTGTGCTTTTGTGATGGCTTTATCTTTAGATTTTTGCACCAATTTTTTGGGTTCTTCTTTGCTATTATCCAATGATAAATGTACTACCTCTGCTGTTTTTTCGGTTTTAGGACTGGCAATCACTTGCAACACAACGTCGGTTTTTTGCTCTTTTTGCACAGGTTCTTTTTCTATGGACGATTTCTCGGTACGCGTCGTTTTTTCTGCTTTTGGTTTTAATGTTTCCATGCGTACCACTTCGCCACGTGGCTCACGCACTGAATGAGCATCACGTCTTGGGTATTCAGACTTTTCCTCTTTTTTATTTTCTTCTTTTTTGACGCGTTTATCAGCTTTATCCTGTTTATCTTTGTCATAATCAGCTTTAAATTCTGCCGATTTATGCTCTGAAGGCTTATCTGAAGATTTATACGATTTATCAGTTTTAACCTCTACAATTTCTTCTTTAAACTCGCGTCGTTTTCTAGGTTTGGTGTTTTTGCGCTCTTCGGATTCTTTTGTGCGTGTTGTGTCAGCAATATGAACCGCACCTGCCGAACCTAAGCTGACTCGTCCACTATTAACAATGCTCTCAATAGCCGCTGTAACATCGTTATTATTTAGTGCGCCTGTCAAATTGGCTTGTGGTTTTGGAGCGAACAAATTAGATAACCACGCCACTGTTTGGGTTGGCATTTTTTCAGGAATTTTGGTTTCTTTTTTAACTTTGTCGTTTTTGTCATTTTTGTCGCTTGCCACCTTTTGCCAACGATTAGTTCCTGATTGTTGAACTTCTGCAGTATGCCAATTGGTATCGTAGCCTTTATCAACAGCGTCTTTTTCTTCAGCATCGACAATGCGTTCATAGCTTGATGGCGCAAAACCATCTGGATTAAAATGCAGACTAAAATTAGGGCTTTCTAAATGCGCATGTGGCAAAATTGTAATACGTACACCGCTATCTTGTTCCAAATACACCAAACTTTCGCGTTTTTCATTAAGTAAAAAAGCAGCAATTTCAGTTGGTACTTCAGCCTGAATTTCACCCATACGCTCTTTTAAAGCAATTTGTTCAAGCTGGCGCATGATGGATAATGCCAAAGAACGTAAATCGCGAATCATGCCATTACCATGACAACGTGGACAAATGTATCCTGTGGATTCTTCCAACGATGGGCGTAGACGCTGACGACTCATTTCCATCAAGCCAAATTTGCTAATTTCAGCAAATTGCACGCGCGCTCTATCGTAACGCGTGGCATCAATTAGGCGTTTTTCCACGTCTTTTTGATGGCGAGGGTCGTTCATATCAATAAAATCAATGACAATCAGCCCACCCATATCACGTAGACGCAGCTGACGGGCGATTTCATCGGCAGCTTCTAAATTGGTGTGATAGGCGGTTTCGGCAACGTCTGAACCTTTGGTTGATTTTGATGAGTTAATATCAATAGCAACCATTGCTTCAGTTTGGTCAATCACAATAGAGCCACCTGACGGCAAACGCACTTCGCGCTGATATGCGGTTTCAATTTGTCTTTCAATATTAAAATGAGCAAATAAAGGTTCGTAATCGGTATATTTTCGCAATTTGCCCAATTGGTTTGGCATCACTGAGGCGATAAAGTTTGCTGCCTCATTATAC
Source organism: uncultured Moraxella sp. (assembly GCA_916720335.1). Taxonomy (GTDB): domain Bacteria; phylum Pseudomonadota; class Gammaproteobacteria; order Pseudomonadales; family Moraxellaceae; genus Moraxella. Next base: position 2,833 of record CAKAQU010000044.1, read on the forward strand.
GCATGTTCACTATCAATCCATACTTCGCCGATATCATCACGCAAATAATCACGTACCGCACGAGTAACCACGCCTGCTTCTTGATGGACAAGGCACGGGCTAGGACGTACGCGATTTTGTTCCAAAATGGATGCCCAAATATCTAGCAAATGTCCCAAATCATTTTGTAAATCATCAAACCCCTTACCCAATCCTGCGGTACGCACAATAACACTCATCCCATTTGGGATAGACAAGTTATTGATGATTTGCTTCATCTCTTCGCGAACTTTACCAGAAATCTGACGGCTAATTCCGCCCGCCTTATCGTTGTTTGGCATCAATACCAGATAACGCCCCGCCAGTGAAATATAAGTTGATAGCGCCGCTCCTTTATTACCACGTTCTTCTTTTTCAACCTGCACAATCACCTCATCGCCTTCTTTGATAAGATGACGAATTGAATCCGTTCTGGGGTCGCCTTTTAGATATTCTGCACTGATTTCACGCAGTGGCAAAAAACCTTGTCGTGCCGAACCATATTCCACAAAAACCGCTTCTAAAGATGGTTCAACTCGGGTAATGTGCCCTTTGTAAATATTGGATTTTTTTTGTTCGCGGGTACGATTTTCCAAATCAAAATCGTATAAATGATTATCTTTACACAACGCTACGCGAATTTCTTCGTTATGGGTTGCGTTGATTAAAATGCGTTTCATGACGTTCCTTAATGGGAATTTTCCCAAAATTAACATCAAGTGCAGTTAGATTTTTTAAGAGTAGTTTTGATTGTTTTATATTTTGGTTATTTGTTTAACTGATAAACAAGTAAAACACTCATTCTGAATTTTTATCTGAATGTATGTTTTTTATTCAATTATTAAACTTACTTTGCCAAATATCCATTCTTGATTGCGCAAAACCAGTGTGACAATCACTAAAAATTGATTAATGCAATCATGCACATTGGTGTCATTGTTCATCAGTTATTTAAAATACCAAAACCCAAACTTCATTAATAATATATTTTATATATTATGCACCCTGAGTTTGGCAAAATATTTGGTTGAATTTTATACAAAATTCAAAAATCGTATTTAAACTTCAGTATTGGTACAATATCATCAGATACGCGCCAATAATTACTTTACAAAAACAGGTTTGTCTTGTGTTTTTGTGTCAGCTTCTTTTCTGTCAAAATCTTTTACATCACTTGATGTTATTATTAAAATCAAAAATAAAAATTGTGTTGGGCTGCATATAAAGATATCTCAAAAAAAAATTAAAACACCTAAAAAAATTCAGTAGATGGCTGCTTGTTTTGATAAACATATTGATCACAAATGTATACCAAAAGCCAAATTAGGATTGATTGTGGAGTATCTAAATGCAACATGCTAAACTATAGCAAATTATTTGCCACTTGCCTACTAAAAGATGAAAAATTTTCAAAATTCCTACAAAAAACCCTCAGAAACCCAAACAGCCGATAATGCAATTAACAACTTTGACCAAGTTAACTACTTAACCATCACGCCAAATCAGGATGGGCAAAGGATTGATAATTTTTTGCTTACGCGTTTAAAAGGTCTTCCTAAAAGTCATTTATACAACATGATTCGCCGTGATGAAATTCGTATTAATAGCAAACGCTGTAAGGCTTTTAATCGTTTAAATGTAGGTGATGTGGTACGCATTGCTCCTGTGCGTTTAGCCACGCGCGACGACGTGATGATTAGTGATGATTTTGCCAAAAGTTTTTTATCACGAATTTTGTATGAAGATGATGGGCTAATTGTACTTAATAAACCTTATGGTATAGCAGTACATGGAGGCAGCGGTGAAAGTTTTGGGATAATTGAAGCAATGCGGTTTGCCACAGGAAAAAAATACTTAGAACTCATTCATCGTATCGATAAAGAAACATCTGGGCTATTGCTGATTGCAAAAAAACGCAGTACCCTAAAAGAGTTGCAAGAAAGTTTTCGACAAAAAACCATTCGCAAAAATTATTTATGCTTAGTGGATGGACATGTGCAAAAAGACCGCCAACTCATTCAAAAACCTTTGCTAAAATATACACTTGATAACGGAGAAAGACGCGTTAAGGTGGATAAAAACGGCAAAGACAGCAGCACTCATATTCAAACACTTGCTAGATTTTATATACAAAATCAAGCTGTTAGCTTGGTGCTAGCCAGCCCCCTAACAGGTCGTACGCATCAAATTCGTGTTCATATGAAAACTATTGGGCACGCTCTACTTGGTGATGAAAAATATCAAAACAATCCTAAAGCAGCACCTGTAAAACGTTTGTGTTTACATGCGTATGAGTTATTTTTGGCTGATTGCACACACCCTAAACGCCCAAAATCATTTATTGCCCAAATTCCTGATGACTTAGCTGCCTATATCAATCCTGCCTGGCTTAAACAAACAGACTAAACAAAAATCCGTAAGAAAAATAAAATAAGCTAACAAAAATACGAATGCAAAATGCTAAAATACAGCCTTTGTAATTTTTATAGATAAATGCTTTTATTAGCTATTTATTCCAATTTACCTGATTAAAAGAATTGAAAGAAAAATATGAAAGCTATATTCACTGATACCACTGCCCGCCATCAACAAATCGCCCAATCTTTGCATGACAGCAATCTTAGTAAAGATGAATTGCTTGGGGCAATTGACTTAGGCTCAAACAGTTTTCATTTAGCCATTGCTCGTTTAGACCATGGCGAAGTAAGAAAAATCGCCAGCATTTCCGAAAAAGTACAGCTTGCCGCAGGGCTTGATGAAAACAATATTTTATCTGAAGAAGCTATCCAGCGCGGTATTGATTGTTTGCGACGTTTTTCTCAACATATCAGTGCTGTAGACAGCTCAAGACTGCGTATTGTCGCCACCAATGCTTTAAGAAAGGCAGCCAATGCAAATGAATTTATCAAACGTGCAAACGTGCTTTTACCAAAACCCATTGAAGTGATTGCAGGGCGAGAAGAAGCACGGTTAATTTATCTGGGTGTATCACATTCTAATGCTAGTACAGATAAACGTCTGGTGATTGATATTGGTGGTGGCTCTACTGAATTTATCATCGGTCAAGGTTTTGAACCTATTGAAACGGAAAGTTTGCAAATGGGCTGCGTTTCCTTTACTCGCAAATTTTTTGACGATGGTAAAATCACTGAACAAACCTTTGATGCAGCCATGAATGCCACCAAAGCCACTTTAATCACCATCACCAAACGTTATAAAAAAACAGGTTGGGATAATGCAATTGCCTCATCGGGTACGGCAAAAGCAGCTAAATTGGTGTTAGAAGAATTAGGCTTGTGTCATGAATACATCACATTAGATGCCATGGTCAAACTCAAAAAACAATTAATCAAACTGGGGCATATTGATAAAATTGATTATCAAGGTGTCAAGGCTCATCGTCAAGCGGTATTTCCAGCAGGTGTTGCCGAATTGCTTGCGATTATGGAGGTCTTTGAAATTGATAAATTAGGCTACTCTGACGGAGCGCTGCGCGAAGGCGTCATGTATGATATGCTAGGTAGGCTCAATCATGAAGATGTACGTGACCGTAGCATCAGCGCCCTTGCCCAAAGGTATTCTGTGGACATCAAGCAAGCAGGACGGGTTACTAGCACCAGTCAAAGACTGTTTGATGCTGTAAGCAGTGAACTTGGATTTACAAACGAAGATAAAGATTTATTACGTTATGCGTCAAATTTACACGAAATTGGGCTTGCAGTTGGGCATAGCAACTACCAAAAACACAGTGCTTATTTGTTAGAATTTTCAGATATTGCAGGGTTTGCCCAATCTGGACAAGCAGTAATGGCGCAAATTGCTTTATATCACCGCCGTAAACTAAAGGTAGAGAATTTAGAAATTATTGAAAATCTAGGCGGTCGTAAATTAGCGTATTTATGTCTAATTTTACGTCTTGCTGTCAGCGCCAACCAAAGCCGTACCATCAAATCAGCGCCCATTTATTTATTTATCAAAAATCCCGATTACTGGCAAGTTACTGTTGGGGAAGGCTTGCACCGCGAATTGATTTTATCTCAATTAACAGCTGATATTAGCCAATTTGCCAAATGGGGCATAAAACTTGTGATAAACTAACCAATTATGGTACATTCATTCAATCATCAATCAACAATGACAAATAAAATATCAAGTTGGCATTCTAATTTGACTGTGTTAAACTAATGTGAGTTTACATTTGTTTGATTTTAAAAACTTGATTTTATTTTAGATTTTGGAGTAATTATGAGTACTGTTTGGGAAAGCGTTCAATTAGCTCGTCATGCAAAGCGTCCTTTGTTTTTGGATTACGTAGCAAATTTATTCACTGAGTTTGACGAGTTGCATGGCGATAGAGCGTTTGCTGATGATAAAGCAATCGTAGGTGGTCTGGCACGCTTTAATGACAAACCTGTTTTGGTTGTTGGTCAGCACCGTGGGCGGTCAACAAGGGAACGCATTGCCCATAATTTTGGCATGGCAAATCCAGAAGGTTACCGCAAAGTTATTCGTCTTGTGCAAATGGCAGAACGCTTTAATCTACCCGTATTTACATTCATTGACACGCAAGGAGCATATCCTGGCGTTGGTGCTGAAGAGCGTGGGCAAGCTGAAGCGATTGCCAAATCCATTGCTGTATTTTCCAGTTTAAAAACCCCAATCATCTCAACAGTAATTGGTGAAGGTGGTTCTGGCGGCGCACTTGCCATTGGAGTGGCAGATAAGGTAAATATGCTACAAAACAGCATCTATTCAGTCATTTCCCCTGAAGGCTGTGCCTTAATTTTATGGCGTACCGCTGAAAAAGCGCCTGAGGCATCTGAGGCTTTAAAACTAGATGCAACTCACCTGCACCAATTAGGGCTCATTGATGAAGTTGTTGAGGAAGGTTTAGGAGCGCATGAGCAGCCAGAACTGGTGATGGAAAATTTAAAATCACTTTTAACCGAACAGTTGGCTCAATTGGAAATTCTAGACACCAATGAACTTTTAAATCAGCGATACAATAGATTGATGAAGTTTAATTCAAATGTTTCTTTGTGATGTTACAAATTTTTATCATAAACCGCCTATTTGGGTGGTTTTTATTTTATACTGTAACGATTTAATTTTAAATACATCCTATCATTGCTATTAAGATTTTAATTGATGATAATTTATATCTTTAAGATAACTTGATAATCAATATATCAATTAGATAGAAAAATAAAATTATCTTAACTCAAAAGGTTTGTTATGCAAAAAAAATTATTTGTCTTGATTGGATTTGTCTTAGGCGTCACTGCTTGCCACAATCAAAACCATCAATCTGCCAACAAAAATGATGAGTCCGCTCTACCTGAACAAAGGATAATCAAAAATGCTGAAGAGGCTCATGATTTAAAAGCGCTTGCCACACAGTTACATCAAGACGATGGCAATGACCAAGAACCTGAGATAAAACCCATTATTACTAAAGATGGTAAGGTAAAAATCGATTGGTCATTAGTGGATACCAAACAACCCATTTTAGACACCAAAACTTATGAATACCCGATTGCGCTTGAAACTGAAGCAGTTAAAAATTATGCCAAAGCCTACAATATTACCAACAAACAAGCCCAGCATAGCATTGTAGTGGGTATGGCAGCTCCTGAAGCGCTGGGTAAAATTTTAGACCAGTTACAAGGCGAATATTTAGGACATTATTTGACAGATGGGGCTAATATGTCACTGGTAATTAACACAACAAACGACGTCATCCCCCAAAAGCACGATTATGTATTTGCAGATAATTTTGGCAAAGGGCTTGTACTGCCAGTTGTGATTGAACCTAAACACTCAACCAAATAAAAAAACCACTCAATCATGAGTGGTTTTTTGGCATTTAGGCTTGTTCAATGCCTTTCATCGTCAGCTTAATACGTCCACGATTGTCAATATCCTGAACCTGCACTTTAACCTTTTGCCCTTCTTTAAGGTAGTCAGTTACATTTTCCACACGTTCATCAGCGATTTGACTGATATGAACCAAACCATCTGTACCGGGTAAGATGGTAATAAATGCCCCAAATTCCACAATGCGAGCAACGGTGCCTTCATATACTGCGCCCACTTCTACTTCTGCAACAATTGATTCAATCTGAGCAATGGCAGCCTTAGTAGATGCTTTATTTAACCCAAAAATACGAATAGTGCCATTATCATCAATATCAATGGTCGCTCCTGTTTCTTCAGTTAAAGCACGAATGGTCGCCCCACCCTTGCCAATGACATCACGAATTTTTTCAGGATTGATTTCAATGATGGCATAATTAGGTGCGTGAGCGCTAATTTCGGTACGAGAAGCAGAAATAACCTGATTCATTGCGTTTAGAATATGGATACGCCCTGCATGAGCCTGTTTTAGAGCCTGCTCCATAATTTCTGGGGTGATACCTTCAATCTTAATGTCCATTTGTAAAGCAGTAATACCATTGGCACTACCTGCTACTTTAAAGTCCATATCACCCAAATGATCTTCATCGCCCAAAATATCCGAAAGCACCGCAAAACGTTCGCCTTCTTTTACTAGACCCATGGCAATGCCTGCAACAGGAGATTTTAAGGGTACGCCAGCATCCATCAATGCCAAAGACGCGCCACAAACCGATGCCATTGATGATGAACCATTTGATTCGGTAATATCGGACACCACACGAATGGTGTAAGGGAAACGGTCAGCAGTTGGTACCATCGCTTGAACGCCACGACGTGCCAAACGACCATGACCAATTTCACGGCGTTTTGGTCCACTCTCACGACCTGTTTCGCCTACTGAATACTGCGGAAAATTATAATGCAACATGAAGTTGTCTTGCTTTGTACCCGCCAACGTATCCACTAAGTTTACATCGCGTGTTGTACCAAGTGTTGTGGTTACCAGCGCCTGAGTTTCTCCGCGAGTAAATAGTGCTGAACCGTGTGTACATGGCAATACGCCTACTTGAATGTCCAAGGCACGTACAGTTTCTAAATCACGTCCATCAATACGTGGTTTACCCGATAAAATATTATCTCGCACTGTGCGGTATTTTAGATTTTCAAACAATTCTTTGATTTGTTTAACTTTTTCTTCATAATTTTCGGCATTTTCGTCGCCCGCTAAGGCAAGTGCCTCTGTTTCAAGCTCAGCCAAACGCGCATAACGGTCTTGTTTGATGGTAATGGTGTAAGCTTCACTTACCTTTTGAGTAAAAGCTTCTTTTAAAGCGGTGTTTAGATTTTCATCAATTGCAGGTGGTACAAATTCTTGTTTGGCATTACCTACCGCTTGAGCAAAGGCATTGATGTTATCAATAACGATTTGTTGCTGAGCATGCCCATATAAAACCGCCCCAAGCATTTGGTCTTCAGATAGTTCATCTGCTTCAGATTCCACCATCAAAACCGCTGATTTTGTACCAGCAACCACCAAATCCAAATCACTTTGCTTCATCTGCGCAAATGTTGGGTTTAAAACATATTCACCATCAATAAACCCAACTCTTGCTGCGCCAATTGGTCCATTAAAGGGGGCCGGCGAAATAGCAAGAGCAGCCGAAGCACCAATCATTGCCGCAATATCAGCATCTTGAGTTTTGTCTGATGAAATGGTGGTGGCAGTAATCTGAATTTCGTTATAATAACCTTCTGGGAACAATGGTCGAATTGGGCGGTCAATCAGACGTGATGTCAATGTTTCAAGTTCACTGGCACGCCCCTCTCGTTTGCCATAGCCACCAGGAATTTTACCTGATGCGTACATTTTTTCTTGATAATTGACTGTCAAAGGAAAAAAATCCTGACCAGCAACTGCTTCGGGACGCACCACAACCGCTACCAATACAGAAACACCGCCCATATGCACAAGGACACTGTTGGCTTGGCGAGCAATACGCCCTGTTTCTAAAACAACTTGGTTATCGCCATACTGAAATTCTTGACGAATGATATTAAACATATATTTTCCTTATTATTTAGGGCAAAATTTAAAGCCCTAAGAATTAAATCCATCCATCTAATTCTTAGAGTTTCAAACATTTGCCTAAAATACTTGAGTGGCTAAAATTAGTTATTTAAAAAAATATTATGAAGGTTTATGATGATAAAATAAAAACGGCACACGCAAAACGTACACCGTTTTTGATATTTTTTATCATACAACTTTGCTTGGTCATAATTTACAAACAAATACAGTATGCAAATTAACGGCGTAAGCCCAAAGAACCAATCAAATCGGTATAACGACCTAGATCTTTAGCTTTTAGATAATCCAAAAGTTTACGACGTTGGTTTACCATGCGGATAAGTCCACGACGGCTATGATGGTCAGCTTTGTGAACTTTAAAATGGTTTTGCAAATCGTTGATACGAGCAGTTAATAAAGCCACTTGGACTTCTGGGCTGCCAGTGTCGTTTTCGGCACGCTTGTATTGTGCAATAATAGCTTCACGATCTTGATTTGTTAACATAACTATTTCCTAAAAATGCAATGCATAAATTATGGGTAAGCTGCGCATTGCCAAAGCACACCCAATCTGCCCATCTACATAGACAAAGTTTTATTATAACAGTTTTTATTCAAAACAAAAAGTCCAGTTTGACTCAAATTAGACAATTTGTTTTAAAAGTCGTAATTTTGGTTTTAGAAATTGACTCGAGCGCCTACTTTTGCGCCATATTGGTCAGCATTAGAGCCAGAAATTTTACCCAAATGATTGTATTCCACACCGCCATCTAGTGCTAAATTTGGATTCATTTGATATTGTACACCAGCAACACCGCCAATACCTGCTCTTGTACGCTCATCGTTGGTGCCATCAGATTTTTTAATATCTAAACGGTTAGCGGATACTTTAACGCCCAAATAAGGAGTGAAATTGGTGTCATTTTTAAAATCATAGATTGCAGATAAACCAATACCTTGAGCCTCAAACTCTGCCCCATCTCGCATTACCTTACCTGTTTTGCCATAATGAGTATAATCTGCTTCAACACGAGCATTATTTTGTAGCTGTTTACCCACAGCAACACCATAAGATACCTCATTACCATTTAATTTACGCCCACCAGTTTCCACTTTTGGACGCGAAAAACCAACATCGCCTTGGATATAATAACTATTTTGTGCCATCGCCAACATTGGAACAGATAATAGTGCTGCTAATGCTAATTTTTTCATAATAAACTCCAAATTTATAAAATATGACTACTATTATAAACACTTGTTATATGAAAACAATGGCACTTGTCCGAAAAATCAGGGGGTTTATCCTTCTTTTGTTAACGGTTAAGCTGCTAAAATTCGTATGGGTTGCAACCTGCCTTCTGGATAAATTCTTGCCATACCCAAAAAAAGTTCATGATTATATAATCGTACTAATTGTTCATGAATAGGTGCTTTATTAAGTATTTGATAACTATTTAAGCGCTGACCGAGTCTAACTCTTATGGCTTGTTCATTGGTTAAATCAATTTTTGGTAAATGCTTAACCAACGTATCTACTGGCAATAAAACATCCAATCTTTGCTGA
>CAKAQU010000045.1 GCA_916720335.1 uncultured Moraxella sp.
TACCTAAAACCCTATTGGTGGGCGTTTATTTTGGTGGTAATCGGCTTTGCTATGGGGGCAAGTTCAGAAGTTGCCAGTGCCAAATTATTTGAATATATCATTGATGCCATCAACCAAGATGATAAAACCCGTAAATTCTGGTTTCCGTTTTTGGTGATTTTATTGTTTATTTGTCGCGGCTTAGCATCCTTTTTAGGCGGTTATTATTCAGCATTTATGGCACGCAGTTTGGTTTATGAAATTCGTACAGAAGTATTTAAAAAGTTATTAAAATTACCCAGTCATTTTTATTTATATAATCCAGCTGGAACCATTTCTAGCAAGCTGATTTTTGATGTTGAGCAAGTAACCGCTGCAACAACCGATTCTTTAACAACTTTATTAAAAGATGGTATTACAACCATCGCTTTGTTTGGCTATCTGTTTTATACTAATTGGCGACTTACTTTGGTACTTTTAACGGTGGTACCACCCATTTTCTGGCTGATAAAAACAGTCTCCAAAAAATTTGCCCGTTTGTCTATGGGAATTCAAGAGTCCATGTCAGCCATCAGTCATATCGCCAATGAAGCAATCACTGGTTTTGATGTGGTTAAAAACTATGGCGGTCAAGCCTATGAGCAAGCCCGATTTGATAAAGCATCCAAAGATAATTTAACCCAAGGCATGAAGATGAGTGTTTTTGCGGCGATTAATACGCCCATGGTGCAGCTGCTAATGGCGATGGGCATGTGTTTTGTGGTTTGGCTGTCGCTGCGTCCTGAAGTCTTTGGTAATACCACCGCAGGCGAATTTGCTGCATATTTGGTGGCGGCAGGGCTTTTAGCTCGTCCCATCAAAGCTTTAACCGATGTTAATCAAAAACTTCAGCGTGGCATTGCGGCGGGAGTGTCTATTTTTCAGCTGTTGGATGCGGTAGAAGAAAACGATAAAGGCGGTCAAATTATAGATGTGCAGGGTGATATTCGCTTTGAAAAAGTCAATTTGCAGTACGATAATGGCGTGCACGCCTTAACCGATTTTAATTTACATATTAAAGCTGGTGAAACGGTTGCAATTGTTGGGCGTTCTGGCAGTGGCAAAACCACATTGGTGAATTTATTGACTCGCACCATTGAACCAAGTAGTGGGCAAGTGCTGATTGATAATACACCAATTGAACACATAAATTTGGCGGATTTGCGTAAACAAGTTACTATGGTAAATCAAAAAATCACCTTATTTTCAGACACGGTTAGAAAAAATATCGCTTATGGTTTATTAGGTGATAAATCATTTGATGAAGTAAAAGCAGCAGCAAAATCCGCTTATGCTCATGATTTTATTATGGATTTACCCAATGGCTATGACAGTTTTATCGGAACTGATGGGCTGCAATTGTCAGGCGGTCAGCGACAAAGATTATCCATTGCTAGAGCCTTATTAAAGGACGCTCCAATTTTGATTTTGGATGAAGCAACATCAGCACTGGATAATGAATCGGAATTTTTTGTACAAAAAGCTTTAGAAACTATCATGAAAGGGCGCACTACAGTAGTGATTGCACACCGTTTATCAACCATCGAAAACGCCGACCGCATTGTGGTAATGGATAAAGGACAAATTGCCGAGATTGGTACACATGATGAGCTTTTAGCAAAAAATGGCATTTATAAAGTCATGTATGAACGCACCTTCAAGCAAGATGATGATTTATAAAAGTGATGGCAAGTGATGATAAATTTTGAGCTGATACTCACTCGCGCTTGGCAGAAAAATTCTCCTTATTTGTCGCTATTAGCACCATTATCAGGATTGTATGGACTGATTAGTCTTGCTAGAAAACAGCTTTATCAACAGGGTGTTTTGCCAGTTTATCAAGCCCCTGCCCCAGTGCTAGTGGTCGGTAATATCACAGTGGGCGGTTCAGGAAAAACGCCTTTGATTATTGCTTTGGTTCAGTATTTACAAAGTAAAAACATCTTAGTGGGCGTTATTAGTCGTGGTTACGGTCGACAAGATTCAAATACACCATATTTTGTTACAGAAGATGCTACGCCGCAACAGGCAGGCGATGAACCGTATTTAATTTTTCAAAGTACAGGCGTGGCAATTGCCGTTGGCAGTAATCGTCAACAAGCCATCGAATTGCTTTTAAAACATCACCCCGGTATCGCTTTTATTATAAGTGATGATGGACTGCAACATTATGCACTAGCAAGACAATTTGAGTGGATTGTTGTGGATGGTGCCCGTGGTTTTGGCAATAAAAAACTGTTACCACAAGGATTTTTAAGAGAACCAGTCAGTCGTTTGGTAGGGGCAACTGTCATTTATCATGATAAAAATGTGCAAAATTATCCCAAAAATACTCGTTTGATGCATCTTGAGCCTGATGTACTAATGCCACTTTTATCCATTCAAAATCAATCCATACCAAAATCGACCAAAGTTTATGCAGTTAGCGGCATTGGTTATCCAGAACGATTTTTTCAGACATTGACAGAACTAGGTTTTGAGGTGATTCCAAAACCATTTTCTGACCATCACGATTTTTGCTTAGAAGATTTGGTTGATTTGGATGATTTTCCAATCATTACTACCAGTAAAGACGCAGTAAAGATAGCGGTACTTGCCAAGACTTCAAAGCATAAAATTTTCAATAATATCTGGATATTACCTGTAAAAGCTGTTTTATCCGATGCAGTTTATGATACAATAAACCAGCTGCTTGTTCAGATAGGTCACACATCAATTTAGTTTACTGTATATTTACTTTTCAGTTTTTATTTAAATTTCCAATTAAAGGCAATTTATGATACAGCCCACAGATGCCCAGCGTCGCACTATTTATCAGGCAAGACGCGGCTTAAAAGAACTTGATTTTTATATTGACCCTTACGTAAAAAATCATTATTTAATTGCTGATGCCAAAGAGCAAGCAACTTTTGAAAAATTGCTTGGTTATGAAGACCCAGATTTGTTATTGTTTTTTTTGGGACAGGCACAAGCTGACGATGATGCGGTGATGGTACTTATTGACAAAATAAAACGCCTAAAACATCAAAATCATGTATCTTGACGCAGATGTTCGCCCAAGTTATCATTTTAGGGTAATGCAGCTGTCGTTTGTATTACTAATGCTCGTTTTATCACTATTTGCGGCTTTGGCTTGGTGGCAGTATCTGTTTGTGCTAATATTAGCTTTGATATGTTTGTTTTGGAAAAACAATCTTGCTATCTGCAGTATTAGTACAAGTAACCCCAAGGAACTATGGCAGCTTGGGATTGTCTTTGGTGATGAAATAGAGGTGTTTCAAGCGTATTTAAATCGTGTGCAGCTGATGGATTTTGGGTTTTTAGTGGTACTCAAATTAGATTTTTATTTTGATGAACCTTCGTTTGCACACCAAAGTATTTTTTTATTTAATCAAAATTTGTCAGTGGCTGATTTTCGTAAATTAACCACATTGGCAAAATTTGGTGGTTATTGACGACAACTTTTGGAGTTTTTATGAAAAAACTATGCATTGCATTAGCCGCATTATTGGCTTCAGCCGGCACAGCCTACGCTGAACCTGTTAATGAGCAAATTTGTAAAAGTGTTTATAAGGATGTTTATAGTTTAATGAGCTATGTCGTTCCTTGTGAAGAAGATATTGAAAATCCTGAAATTTTACAAAATGATGGTTATGAAAAGTTGAATTTAAGATTGTATCAATGTGACGCTTTTTTATCTAAGGAAAAAGTGGACGAGTTAAATCAAGAGGTTCAAGAAGAGTTGGAAAAAACGTTTGTTCCTAAGTTTACCGCTCAATTAGAAAAAGATTTACCAGGCTATTGCAAAACTCGCAAAATTGAAATCCAAAAAATGCTAGATACTAAATATCGTATTAATTGATTGCAATAGAAATCTTTAGATTAAAAAAATAAAACGGCCATTTATGAATGAGCCGTTTTATTTCTTAATACATCCATCTTTTAGATTTGATTTATTAATGATTAATTTACTTTACTAAGTTCCATAGAGATGGTTTTGCCATCGCTGGTTTGGCTGACCTTGATGGGTAGGTAGTTTAAACTTGGTGCAACCCAAAAACTAGTCGCACGATTGGTATCATGATGAATTCTATCAATACGAATCACATCATAAGTGCCAGCGGCAACCGTAATTTTACTTGAACCAGATTTTTTAAATTTAGTATTTTCAATTCCGCTTTTTTTAACCAAATAATAATTACCTGTAAAACGTCCATTAATCAATTCTTGACGAATTTGTGATTCTAAACTCAAATCGTCATAAGCTTGACCGGTCATTTTATAGGTACTGGTTTTGCCTTTATAAGTACTGGTTGCGGTTTTAGCGCCATTGTTAAAACTAATGTTATGAGTGCTGCCAACCCCTAAGACTTTGACTGACATGGATGAATTGGACGGCAAAATTTTTCCGCCAGATAATGAAAAGTGTGATGATTGATTGACGCTAGCGATGCCTGCGGCGCTGGCTTTGACACTGTAAGTATAGTTATTGCCATTTTTACTTAATGTTCGTGTTGCTGTGCCTGACTTACCGTTGGCTTTAACGTTGTAAGTTGCTGAAAAACCAGTCAAGTCTGCCGCCAGTGCTGGCATTGATAGAGCTAAAGACAAACAAAAAACACCCAATCCAGAAATTTTGGGAACAAGTTTCATAATATAACCTTTTTTATCCAACCTTCTTTACGGTCATCATCATAAATAAAGTTTGTTGCTTATTTGATATGGCAATCTTATAATTTTGTTCAACTTTTGTCAAAATATCTATCTTTTGACAAGAATTGTTAAATGAATTTAGAAATTTTACTTGAAATTTTGCCGTCAAACGCCATTTTAACCAGTAACCTGATTTTAGGTTTAGATTTATGGAGTTTTTATGAATATTCGTCCTTTACATGATCGCATTGTTGTGCGTCGCACTGAAGAAGAACAAAAAACCGCAGGTGGCATCTTACTTCCTGGCTCTGCTCAAGAAAAACCCCAACAAGGTACTGTGCTAGCAGTTGGTAATGGTCAAATCACCGAAAATGGCGTCCGTCCTTTAGAGGTTAAAGTTGGTGACAAAGTGTTGTTTGGCCAATACGCAGGTCAAACCGTCAAGGTGGATGGTGAAGAACTTTTGATTATGAAAGAAAGCGATGTGCTTGGCGTGCTTGAAAACTAATAAATTGGAGAAATTATAATGGCAAAAGATGTAAAATTTGGCGTATCAGCCCGTGAGAAAATGATTGAAGGCGTTAATGTTTTAGCGAACGCTGTCAAGGTAACTTTGGGACCAAAGGGTCGCAATGTGGTCATTGATAAGTCGTTTGGTGCCCCAACCATTACCAAAGACGGCGTATCAGTTGCCAAAGAAATTGAACTTGAAGATAAGTTTGAAAATATGGGCGCACAATTGGTGCGTGAAGTGGCTTCAAAAACCAACGATGTGGCAGGTGATGGTACTACCACCGCAACGGTATTGGCTCAAGCCATTTTAATTGAAGGCATGAAATCAGTTGCTGCTGGTATGAATCCAATGGATTTAAAACGCGGTATTGATAAAGCTACCCGTGCAGCGGTTGAACAAATCCATGCTTTATCTACTCCTGCTAACGATGATAAAGCAATTGCTCAAGTTGGTTCTATTTCTGCTAACTCTGATGTTAAAATTGGTGAGCTTATCAGTGAAGCCATGCAAAAAGTGGGCAAAAAAGGCGTTATCACAGTTGAAGAAGGTTCAGGCTTTGAGGACGCTTTAGAAGTTGTTGAAGGCATGCAGTTTGACCGTGGTTATATTAGCCCATACTTTGCCAACAAACAAGATAGCCTAACTTGTGAATTTGACAATCCATTAATTTTGCTTGTTGATAAAAAAATCAGCAATATCCGTGAAATTGTGCCTTTACTTGAAAAAGTAATGCAATCAAGCCGTCCTTTGCTTATCATCGCTGAAGATGTGGAAAATGAAGCTTTGGCAACTCTTGTGGTAAACAATTTACGCGGTGGATTAAAAACTTGCGCCGTAAAAGCACCTGGATTTGGCGATAGACGTAAAGCCATGTTGCAAGACATCGCTATCTTAACTGGTGGCGTGGTTATCTCTGAAGAAGTTGGCTTAAGCCTTGAAACTGCTGAACTTGAGCATTTAGGTACCGCCAAAAAAGTAACCGTTGGCAAAGAAAATACAGTCATCGTTGATGGTGCTGGTAACAAAGCAGATATTGATGCGCGTGTTGAATCCATCCGTCGCCAAGCAGAAGAAGCTACCAGCGACTACGATAAAGAAAAACTGCAAGAGCGCGTTGCCAAACTTTCAGGTGGTGTGGCTGTGATTAAAGTGGGAGCAGCGACCGAAACCGAAATGAAAGAGAAAAAAGACCGTGTTGATGACGCTCTACATGCAACTCGCGCTGCAGTTGAAGAAGGCGTTGTTCCAGGTGGTGGCGTGGCTTTGGTACGCGCATTATCTGCGTTGGCAGACTTAAAAGGTGATAACGACGACCAAAACGCAGGGATTAACATTCTTCGTCGTGCCATGGAAGCTCCGCTTCGCCAAATCGTTACCAATGCAGGCGATGAAGCATCTGTGATTGTAAATGAAGTGAAAAACGGTCAAGGTAACTATGGTTATAACGCTGCTACTGGCGTGTATGGCGATATGATTGAGATGGGTATTTTAGACCCTGCCAAAGTAACTCGCTCTGCACTAGAGCACGCAGCGTCTGTTGCAGGTCTTATGCTAACCACAGAAGTGATGATTACTGACAAACCAGCTCCTGCTGATAATTCAGCTGCTGCAATGGGTGGCATGGGCGGTATGGGTGGCATGGGCGGTATGATGTAATTTGCCTTTGCTTCTAAATAATCCCTAAAGTTTTGGCTTTAGGGATTTTTATTTATATTTTTTGTGGAACATTGTTACCAAATTATTGCTAAAAAATTAGATTGACAAAAATTATTCAAAAATACCATTGTAACTATTTGATTTTTAACAAAAAAATTTTATAAAAATTTGACTAAAATTTAATCAATAAAGCTGAATCGCTTAATTTTATTGCTTTTTATTATAAAAATATCTTAGTTATCCACAAGGTTATCCACAGATTTTGGGGAAAAGTTGGGAAAATTGTGGGGATTTTTAACATATAAATTTAGAAATCTTAAAAATAACAAAGAGTTAAATTTTAATAAAAATCCCCAAAAATTTATTTTATTGGCAAATTTTTTGCAATTTTTATAGATTTTGCATTAAAAAAATAATAGGTTTCACAAAAAAATTTATGCAATAAGTTAGTTATCCATGTCTTGATAAATTACAGTTTTTGATAAAGTAAATCCCAAGAAGCTCGTCCATAATCCAAACCACGTTTTTCAAATTTGGTTTGGGGGCGATAATCGGGGCGTTCTGAAAAATTACCAGCACCTGCCAAATTTTGAAATTCGGGCATATTATCCAGCACATCCAGCATCCATAGAGCATAGTGCTCCCAATCAGTAGCGCTGTGAAAAACACCATTAGATTTTAGAGTGCGAGCAACCAATGTCATACGTTCTTGGGTAACAAAACGGCGTTTATAATGCCGCTTTTTTTGCCAAGGGTCAGGAAAATAAAGCAGTACAGCATCTAAATGATTGTTGGGTAAATTTTTTAATAAAGCAATCGCATCGCCGTTAATCACTTTTAGGTTGGTCAGTCCAAGCGATTTTGCGGTAAATGCCACCCGACCAATTCCCGGTTCGTGCACCTCAATACCAACAAAATTTTTATTAGGCTGATTTTGTGCCATTTGCAATAAACTGTCGCCCATGCCAAAACCAATCTCAAGATTAAGCGGCGCATCTGGATTATCAAAATAACAACGTAAATCTGTAATTGCATCCACAAGCCCAAGTTGCCCAACAGGTGTGCCGTGATTGATGATAAAGGGCGCAAAACTAGAATCAGTTAGAGCCGATAGGGCGTTTTGATTGATATGGGTGCGCCTGCGCATAAAGGTACGAATTTTACGAAATTCAATGGGGGTTTTTTCCAAAGCAGCAATCGCCTGCTTGATGCTGTTTTTATCCATATCTGGAGTTTGACGGTCGCCACCAACAGGAGCTAAAGGCGTAAAAGTGTGATTTGTGTTTGTCATAAATAAAAAAAAGCGTAAAATAATCCATTATCATTATACCGTAAATAAGCTATTTTCACATGTTTCGCTTACCCTTTTTAGAAGACACCACGCCGCCACCGTTTTATCTACCCCAATTAAACCAAAATAAACGCACACAATTGGATAAATGGTTTATTGGTAGTCGTTCACAAACCTATTATTTAAAAAGATTTCAAGAATTTGATGCCAAAGGTAAACTGTACCCCCGTTGGAATTGGGCGGCATTTTTTGGAACTTTTGGTTGGCTTTTGTACCGCAAACGCTATTTGGATTGCTTGGTGTATTGCGTTGCTGGTTGGTCATTTATCAAACTTAATATCGTTATTATTCTTGTCATGTGCCAGTTTTTATTTATTGATAAATTGCCCCTTGATTTACAAATGCCAGTACGCATTGGCATTGGTTTGTCAATTTGGCTATTTTGGTCGGCGATGGTAGCGCGTTGGGCAGATGCCTATTATTATCGTATGGCGCGCCGTGAAATTGCTGATGCGGTGGATTTTTATACTGATGAACCAACTCAAAAGCAATATTTGCAGCAACATGGTGGCGTAAGTTTGTTAGGGCTTTTGGGGGCTTTTGGAGTTTTTGGAACGTTATTATCTATCATCGCTTTACAGTTTGTGCCAATTATCGCCATGCAAAAAGAAAAAGCACTGATTCTTGAGAGCTATCAGTATGCTGATGCGGTACAAAAACGCGTAGAAGTGATTTATAACACATCAAAAAACTGTCCAGTGGGAATGCCAGCAACATCAAGCAATCAAAAAATCAGTATTGAAGTTACTGATAAAGCATTTAATTTTCAGACGGATTGTGCAATTATTGCTACCGTTACCAAAGCTCCATACCCTGTGCGTTATCTCAATGGGCAAAATTTGGTTATTTATCATACAAAAAATAAGCAGGGTGAATCCATCTGGCGTTGTCAAACGTCATTAAATAAAGAACAAGCACCCAAAAGATGCTTGTAATGGATACTTATAATTGATAGAAGTGTTGGCTTATAAAACCATCACTTCATCGCTAAAATTATCATCAACGCGTTTACCATCACACAATACTGAATATACCATACAATTTAACTGTTGTTTTTGGGTATTAAGTGTTTGAATAAAAGAATGTGATAACTGACAATCTCCATCTGAAATCATCAAAATATCTGCCTTTTGGTAGTTGGATGTGCTTTTGATGATATTAAGTGCTGTTTGTAGTGGGGTTTGAAAATCCGTGCCACCGCCAAAACCATGTTGTAAAAACCGAAGCAGTCCTGACAGGTTGGTTTCATTATGCAGTGTGTATTCTTTGGTTTGTCCACTAGCACCAAATAAAATAACGTGCAATGAACGTTTTTCTTGTTTTAGAATGTGAGCAATTGCAAACAAGAGGGCTTTGGCTTTTTGTAAAGGGCTGCCCGACATACTGGCAGAGGTATCCAAACACGCAACCACTGGACCTGTTTTTTGTTTGTAAAATTCACTTTTGGTCTGGTTTTCCCATGTTGTGCCACTTAATTCATAAGTTAATAATCGTTTTTCCAAAAGCCGAGCATAAAACAGCGTTTCTAAAGTATCATCGTCCAAATTCACAAGTTCATTAGGCAAAAGTCGCATCAAATCATCGCTTTGGTGGGTGCCATACACTTCGCTTTTATTGGCTTTGGGGATTTTTTGCTGTTTTTTACGTTCTTGGCTGATGTAATTTCTTCCCAATTTATTGACTAAATTTTTGATGGCGGTGTTGTTTTGCAGTTCTTTGGCAAGCGCTACAAAATCAGTGTCTTGGCACTGTATTAAATCTTCATAACAAAAACCTGCATTGGGGTATTGGGTCAAAAACTCTGCCACTTCATCGTATTTGTCAGAAATGTTTACCAGCGTTTTCCGAAAAATCTGCAATTTCTTGCGAATGTCATCGGGAATGGTGTCGTCTTTTATTTCGTCTTCATAGTCAAGCAGGTCACCCAGCTCCATACGCAACGCTTTAATAAAATCAGGCGTTAGAGCCTGTTGTTTAAAAAAGTCATTTTGAGCCTGCCAATCAGGTTCGGGCGTATTTTTGGCGCTGTTATCCCAGTCCCACAGTCGCCATGTGGTCGCTCCCAATCGCTTTCTTGCAGTGTGTTTTAACTTGCGAATGGATGTTTCCCATTCACTATCAAATAACGATAAAAAACGATGATACGCTTTTTGAAACAAAGACGGCGAATAAGGAGCGTAATTTACACATTTGGTGGAAAAAGTGTGGCAGTTTTTAAATACCAATCCATAAAACGATTTTTCGCCAACATGACCGATGGCGCCATCAGAAACATTAAAATCACCAACCGCACCATAATCATCACACGATACATAAATTTTGCGTCCTAAGATGCTTTTGCTGGTAAAATCATCTGGGTCGCTTAAGCGCACATAACTTTCGGCAATATCTGTTACCACAATATTGCTGATTTGCCCATCGCCAACATAAATACCTGAATGCTCCGCCCCAACCCATAAATCGCAATACACCACACTGCCTTCGGTGGGAATGACGTGGTCTCTAAATTGACTGTCAATAAAGTATTTTATGGGTTTTAATCCAACGCTTGGCAGTCCAAATGCTGACCCAAGTTTGCCCAGCAAACTGCCTGCAAAATTTGTTATCAAGCCAAACATAGCTATCCTATAACCAGATATTGGCTTGAAGCTGCTGGGCAAGCAGTGAGCCTGTATTCACAGAAGGGTTTTGACTGCTGCTTTGTGGTTCTGTGGTTGGGGTGTATGGGCGCAGTTCAGGTTCGTTGCGTTTATCATTCCACTGCCAAATAGTGGTAAAATCCCACCCTAAATCGTGCTCAAAATAATCTTGAGTAAATAAAACAGGCGCGATGGTTTTACCATTTAGAATAAGGTCATTGTCAAAACTTTGATTGGGGCTACTGATGGCGATATTGTTGTCAATCCAACTATAAGAAAACTCTGCGCAGATTCTAAAGTCAAAAGATGTGTTATCTGTCTTAATGTGAATACTGCCAACAGTATTATTGCATAATTCAGAATTTTCAACTGTATGAGCAACGCCTTGAAAGTAAAGTCGATTATTAGAATTGTAATTTATCACTTTACCAGACACAAAACACCGTTCCACGGTTGAATTGTTGATGACAGTTTGGGCAATACCGCCAGCTTCTGTAAAGTTATGGTCGTTATAAATAGGCAGTTCTAAGAGTGCCTGGCAGTCTGTAATATGAGAGCTGTCTACATCAAATCGAACCAATACAGAACGACTTTTACAGTAGCTAAGAGCGCTGTTTTTGACATGATTTGCAATGATTTTTCCTTGACAGTGACTGATTTGACCGTTGTCTACCGTATTAAATAAATTAAGTACCGCTTGGCATTGAACACAGGTTGAATTTTTCACTACACTTGACAGCCCTGAATTATCCAAATTTATATTTTTTATTTCACTGTTGGTAATCGTCCTAAAAAGATAATAACCGCGTTTACTGTTACCAATAATCTTTTTATGATTGCCATCATAATGACCTATAAAATCAATACCAAACCACGAATCCGCACCAATCGCACTGCAATCAATATCTGCTGTTTGTTTAAAATAATAACCTTGCCGACCGATTTCGGGTCTTTCCAGACGTTTTAAATGCTGAAGATTTTCAATCAGTATTGGGTCGTCTTCAGTTCCAGAGCCCAACAAGCCATAAGTTTTATTTTGGCTTTTGGTTGGGGTGGAGCTAGTAACTTGATTATTAAAGTCAGCCATATTGCTTGAGGTGATGGCGACTGGTTTATCAAATTGTTTCAAAACAGTTTTGATGATGTCAATGACTTTGGTTTTGTTATCAGGATGATTCCACAAACAATCTTTTAATAAAAACACATCCGAAAAGTCCACGTTGTTTCGATCGTTGGTCGCAGCAGAGATTTTCATCAGATTAATCACTTTGACAAAACGTCTATCTGAAAGTGTTTCATCGCTATTTTCTTTAAAGGCTTCGTTATGGTCTGCCCAAATTTTATATACAGCTTCTTGAACTTCTTTGGGAAATACCGCATTTGCAGCTTTTTGGTGAATTTGGTCAATATCATCTCTGCTTAGATGGTTTAAAAGATAACTCGGCGGGGTGATGTCAAAAAATTGATAAAGCTGATTTGCC
>CAKAQU010000046.1 GCA_916720335.1 uncultured Moraxella sp.
ACTTTGTCCTTTTAGGAAGAGATGAAAAGGTACGCTAGGCTGGACTAGAATTGACTAGTCGATGAAAATGAAGGAAACTTCCAGAGGTTGAGATAAAAAACTCAACGATAATAACTATCCGAAAACCAGCACGATCGTTACACGCACAGCATATATGATCGAACAAGGTATTAATCCTGGTTCTATTCTTATGTTTACTTTTACTCGTAAAGCAGCTATGGAAATGAAAGAACGTATGATCGCTAAAATTGGCCCGCAAGCAAAAGCGGTTACAATTTGTACGTATCATGCTTTCAGTTCTATGTTGCTTCGTCGTTTTGCCCATCTCGTTGGTTACGACAAAAACTTCACTATCGCAGATAGCGAAGATACAGAAAAAATTATTAAAGATTTTTGCGGTAAAAATTCTAAATTATACGATATCGCAAAAACTCAAATTCCTGATTGGAAAACTCATGGTATTACAGTCGACGTTGCTCGTAACGATAAAATAATTCAAAACGATCATTTCACTGTATTCTTAGTTTACGAAAAATACCAACAAAAACTTCGTAACGATAACATGATGGACTTTGGTGATTTAGCAAATTACGGCTTAGAATTAATTAGCAAGTATAGCGAAGTTCAGGAATATGTTTGGAATAAATATGTTTATATCACGGCTAAACTATAATTTCGCCTGTTAAAAACCTTGATACGCCATTGAGTTGTTTGGCTTTTTCAATTAAGGTTTGGTTATCTAACCCAATCTCCACATCCATTTTCCCGCGAATCTTACCATTAACTTGCACCACCATGGTAATGGTATCTAAGGTTAGGGCAGATTTATCCAAAGTAGGGAATGTTAAGGTTTTGCTATCAATACCCATTTGCTCAAGTAAATACTCGCCAACGTGTGGAGCGTATAACGCCAATAAAGTTAAAAGTGCAATCATTGCCTCGTGCAAGACAGCAAGGTCTTCATCGTTTTTTATATCAAAAACCCCAATTTCATTAGCCAATTCCATCAAAAATGACACAGGAGTATTTAAGGCTAAGTTTTCACCCAAACAGGTGTCAATTTTACCGATGGTCTCGTGAGTTTTACGACGTAAATCTTTGGCGGCTTTGCCTAATTTGGTTTTATCAATGTTATCAATGTTTGGGGTTTTATCCTTGATGTTTTGTAAATGCTCAAACGCAAGTCGCCAAACCTTCTTCACAAAATTATGCGGACCTTTTAAACCACTGTCTGACCATTCTAAGGTTTGGTCGGCAGGGGCGGTAAATAAGGTGTATAATCGTACAGTATCTGCTCCATATTGACTGATGATTTCAGCAGGGTCAACGCCATTATTTTTGGATTTAGACATTTTTTCAATCTTACCAATTACAACGGGCTTGCCGTCGGCAATCAGCGTTGCGGTATCACCATCAACACAAACTTCGTGCGGGAAATAATAGGTTTTGCTGCCATCATCATGTTCACGATAATAGGTGCCAGCCAATACCATACCTTGAGCCAAAAGGTTGGCAAATGGCTCATTGCCACTAACTAAGCCTTCATCACGCATTACTTTATGAAAGAAACGAGCATACAATAAATGCAAAACCGCATGTTCTACGCCACCTACATATTGGTCAACAGCCAGCCATTTGTCTGCAGCTTGCTTATTAACCATTTGAGTGTCGTCATTTGGACTGGTAAATCGCTGAGCATACCAACTGGATTCAACAAAAGTGTCAAATGTATCAGTTTCACGTTCGGCAGGCTGTCCACATTTTGGACAGGTGCAATTGACAAATTCTGCAATGTTTTTTAAAGGGTTGCCACGTCCATCAGGCACAACATCGGTTGGTAACACCACAGGCAAATCGGCTTCATCAACAGGTACAGTGCCACAGTATTCACAGTTAATCATTGGAATTGGGCAGCCCCAATAGCGTTGTCGGCTTACACCCCAGTCGCGCAGTCGGTATTGTGTGGTTTTTTCGCCCAACCCTTTTTCTTGAACAATTTGACTGATTTTGTCAGTGGCATCAGCGATATTTAAACCGTCTAAAATGCCAGAATTGACGCAAAAACCACCGTCTTTTTCACCATACCAATCGTGCCAAACTTTATCATCGTATGTATTTTTATTATCGTTAAAATCAATCACTTGTTTGATTGGTAAATTGTATTTGTTTGCAAATTCAAAATCGCGTTCATCGTGGGCGGGTACACCCATTACTGCGCCTGAACCGTAGCTCATTAAAACATAATTGGCAACCCAAATGGCTACTTTTTCACCCGTGATTGGGTGGCTGGCAAATAATCCTGTAGCCATACCAATTTTTTCAGCTTTTGCTAAATCCGCTTCAGCAACCGAACCTTGTTTACACAGATGACAAAATTCAGCAATGGCTGGGTTATGACGCGCTGCATATTGAGCCACAGGATGTTCAGCAGCAACCGCTAAATAGCTAACTCCCATAATTGTATCAGGGCGAGTGGTAAAGACACGTATGACATCGCGATTACCATCAAGCTCATAGGTAAAATCCAGCTCCATACCATGGCTTTTACCAATCCAGTTTTGTTGCATGGATAACACTTGTTTTGGCCAATGACCTTCTAAGTTTTTAAGTTCTGTTAGTAACTCATCAGCATAATCAGTGATTTTAAAATAATACATAGGAATATCACGTTTTTCAACGATTGCCCCACTTCGCCAGCCGCGACCATCAACAACTTGTTCGTTGGCAAGTACAGTATTATCTACAGGGTCCCAATTAACCGTGGATAATTTTTTATAAATTAAATCTTTTTTGTAAAGCTGTAAAAATAGCCATTGTTCCCAGCGATAATATTCAGGGGTGCATGTCGCAAATTCACGCGACCAGTCAATAGACAAACCAAGCGATTGCAGCTGGCTGCGCATATTATCGATATTAGCAAACGTCCATTTAGCAGGAGCAACACCGTTGGCAATGGCAGCATTTTCGGCGGGTAACCCAAAGGCATCCCAACCCATTGGTTGCATCACTTCATAGCCTTTTTGACGATAATAACGGCTTAAAACATCTGTAATAGCGTAATTGCGTACATGCCCCATGTGCAGTTTTCCGCTGGGATAGGGGAACATTGACAACATATAACGGGTGGGTTTGTCCGTTGGTTCATTGGTGGTGTAATAGCGTTTATCAGCTTGCCATTTGGCTTGTTGGGTTTTTTCTAGTGTAACAAAATCATAATGATTGGGGTTGGTCATAAAAAACTCTAATTTCACAAACTTAAGATTGGTAAAACCTGTCATTATAACCAATTTTTGTTATAATTTGTTGGTAAATTTTTAAGAGAACTCAAATGACAACTCCCAAAACCATCGCCATTTTATTTCATTCTAATTATGGACATACTCGCCGCGTAGCTTGCGCTATACAAGATGGAGTGCTTAAACTAAGCCCTAAAGTGTTTTGCCAAATTTTTGATGTACAAAAACTCATGGAGGATGATTGGCAATATTTAGACAGTGCAGATATGCTGGTTTTTGGTAGCGCGGTGTACTTAGGTGGAGTAACGGCAGATTTTAAAAAATTTATGGATAGCACGTCTAAACGTTGGCTTAAACGAACTTGGCAAGGAAAAATGGCAGCAGGATTTGCCAATTCTGGTGGATTAAGTGGCGACAAACTTGCCGTTTTGCAGGCGTTATGCCTTTTTTCCATGCAGCATGGCATGAATTGGGTGGGGTTGCCAATTTTGCCAACAGGCAGTACCGAAAACGATGTCAATCGTTTATCCAGTTTTTTGGGATTAATGACTCAATCTTTAGATGCGCCGCCTGACATTACTCCGTGTGTAGGTGATATACAAACAGCAGTATTTTTTGGTGAGCATTTAGCCAAAACAATATTAAAATTTAACTGCTAAAACCAATCCTCTAAGATAAAAAAAGGTTCATCAATTAAGGTTTTGTTATCAGTAGATATTTCTTTTTTGTGATAATCAGATTGGGATGGGATTGTTTTTTCTTCAAACGTTTTGTGAGTGGTTGCTGCCTTATCAACCCTAAAAGGCAGTGGCTGACGCGCCGTTTGAATATGTTGACAGCCAGTTAAAACGATAAAACAAATAACAAAAACACAACCTTTTATGTTTGCCAAATTTGCTTTAATCATTAGCTTAACCTTTTGGATGGTGTTTTGATTTTATAAAGACATCACTTTTATTAAAATGGCACACAAAACTGTGTTTATGCGCCACTTTCTTATAAAAATTAGTAAGACAATCCGCCTCTCGACCAAGTTGGCTCTCTAACCGTGCCTTGAGTGGTTAGCGTGAAGGCTTGCCCTGTTTTTAAAGAGCGAATGGTCATTTGACCGCGCCCGCCACTGTATGATGAATAAATAATACGATTGGAATTGGGCGAAAAACTTGCCGATTCGTCAATACCCGTTACTCCGATATTGGTTGAGCCTCCAGAGACGCCGGCAACAACAAGACTTCGACCTGTTACATAAGCAATTTTTTTGCCATCAGGGCTAACGCGAGGATTGGCAGCAGCACCGCCAATCGGACTGATTTGGCGTGAGCCTAAATCATAACGATACAATCTAGGCGTACGCGAACCATTGTCGGCAGTAAAGACGAATGAGCGGCCATCGGGGGTATAACTGGGTGAGTTTTCTGCTCCGTTCATTTGAGTTAATTTGCGAACTTGCCCAGATGCGATATGCAGTTCATAAATGGCAGGGTCATTATTTTCATGACTTCCTGAAAACAATAAGCTACTGCCGTCAGGTGAAAAAGATGGACCTAAATTATTGCCCTTAAATGGGGTGACGACACGTCCTGCGCCGCCCATAACACTTTGCACATAGATGACAGGAAAACCATTGGGTTTTTGTACCGCATAAGCGATTTGCGTGCCGTCTGGCGACCAAGTTGGGCTAAAAATTGAACCTTGTACACTAAAAATAGTGCGCATATTTTGACCGTCGGCATCCATAACTTTTAAACTTGATTGCTTGCGTCGGGGGTCGCCTGTCTCCTCGATGTAGGCAATCTTTCCTGTAAAATCACCCGGTTCGCCCGTAATAATTTCATAAATTTTATCACTGACGACATGACTGGCGTGACGAATTGCACTTGGGTTATTATCTGCCATCTGGGTTTGTCTGCCCATCATTACCCGACCTGTGGCCAGTTCAATAACCTCATAATTAATCATCAGTTTGCCCATTGCTGCTGAATTGACACTGCCAACAACCACATACTGAAATCCTGTGGCTTGCCATTGACTTAGGTTTTGGCTAATTTGGGCGGATGAATGCGCTTGAGCAGGTAAATTGTTGCTGGTGGTTTTAAGTTCAGTATGCTGTAAATCGCCAATCACAATATTGCTAATGGTGCTGTTGCCATAAAATGGCACAAAAGCCACCTGATAAGGATTTTGTACGCCTTGCACATCAATTTCAAAATTTAAGTCTGTATCATTAGCGTGTACCCCAATGTTAAATAAACCAATCATTAAGGCAAATGCTAATTTTTTTAGAGTGGGATTTTTGGTCATATCAGACTCCTTGGGTGATAAACTTGGTGATAAATTCATTTTTAATTGATTCTAAAATTAAAACTTAGATTACGATAACTGGTACCTTCAATCGGCGTTAAAGGGCTGGCACGTCGAATGGTATCTTCTAAGGCAGAACGTAGCGCATCGGTGCCGCCGCTCACCTGTACACTTAATACATTGCCTTGTCCATCAACTTGCAGGCTGACTTGAAGAGTTTGGTTACTGCCTGTGGGCGTCCAATATTTTTTGATATGGGCTTGTAGGGCACTGATGATTTCATTTTTGCTAGAACCACCCGTGCCAG
The DNA here is from genome assembly GCA_916720335.1 of uncultured Moraxella sp. Taxonomy (GTDB): domain Bacteria; phylum Pseudomonadota; class Gammaproteobacteria; order Pseudomonadales; family Moraxellaceae; genus Moraxella. The sequence continues at coordinate 5,845 of CAKAQU010000046.1, forward strand.
AGCCGTTACCACCTTTTGCTACGCCGCCTTGCCCAACAGATGGAGTTTTGGGTGTGTCATCTGTGCCATCGTCATGAGCTTGTGAACTTTGACTGGTGGTTTGTTTTTGAGATTCCTTGGATTTACTTAATTCTTTACTATTTTGTTGAGCGATTTCGCTGTTACTGCGTTCATTATTTTTAAGCTCATTTACTTGCCGTTGTCGCTCTTCATCCTCAGCTTTTTGAGCTTGTTTTTGAGCATACATCTCTGATGCGATTTCCTCATCCAAGGCTTTGGCGTATGCTTGCATTTGGGCTTCATATTCTTGTTGTCTTTGGGCTAAATCGTCATTATAAGCTTGCAATTCTTCACTAACAACAGCTTGAGAGGTAACTTCTTGACTCGTGGTTACCTGTTTTTGAGCAGCCTGATTTTTGGCATACATTGATGCAATTTGGGCTTTCATGCCTGACAAGTCCGAACCTGTGGCAAGACTAGCTTCCATAAGTTCTACTTCAGGCAAGGGTTTGGTTTGTGCAATAAAAAAAATTCCCCCAACAATAAGCGCATGAATAAGAGCGCTTACAATCCAAGATGAAAATGTGGTGCTGTTGGTATCAGTAAAATTTTGCATGATTATCTTTAGATTATTTTTTGGGTGGTGTTTGTCCTTCACTTAACAAACCAACTTTAACTATTCCTGTTTTTTGGATGATTGCCATCAAATGCATGATTTTGCTGTATTGGTTGTCTTTATCAGCGTTAATCATCACTTGCACTTGATTGCCGTTTTCATTGCTGTGCTGACGACTTAATTCGCTTAAAATATCGGCAAGCTCTTGTTCACTGACTCTTTTATCAATGGCATGTTCATAACTGATAAATAGTTGCCCATTTTTTTGCAATGAAACGATGACTGGAGTTAATTCGTTTTTAGCAATGTTGCTGGTTTTTTCACTGGGCAAATTTACCTCAACACCCGTGGTTAGCATGGGCGCAGTAACCATAAAAATCACCAAAAGCACCAACATGACATCAATATAGGGCACAACATTCATGTCAGATTTTAGAGCGGATTTGTTGCGAGTGTAGCGATTTTTCATGAATGATTGCCTTGCTTTAAGGTGTTTTGATAGGCAAAAATATTGCTGAGTTCTTCACAGAATAAAGAACGATTTTCATAAATGCGATTGGCTTTAGCGGTAAAATAGTTAAATGCTAATGATGCAGGAATGGCAGCAAATAAGCCAATGGCGGTTGCAATCAGAGCTTCAGCAATTCCAGGAGCAACGGTATTTAAACTGACACTTTGAGCGCCTGATAGACCAATAAATGCATTCATAATCCCCCAAACTGTGCCAAAAAGACCAATATAAGGGGATACTGAGCCGATACTGGCAAGTGTGGGAAGACCTTGTTCCAAACTGCCTTGCTGATGACCTAATGCGACGCGAAATTTACGTTCTATGGCATCAAGCAAGTGTTCGTGTTTAGCACCCGCCTGCTGATTTTTAACAAATTCATCATAGCCAACATAAAAAACTTGTTCAAGTCCTGTTCGTTCAGGTTCTTTGGCAACGGCTTGATATTGTTTGGTAAGGTTGTTGCTGCTAAAAAACCATGCACGAAATTCATCATCAAAGCGTTCTGCACCGCTTAATTTGCTAAATAAACGCACAATAATTGCCCAACCAAGTAAGGATAAGGCAAGTAAAATTCCCATAATTAGCTGTACAACAAAACTGGCATCAAGAATTAAATCCAATATATTGAGTTCATTCATAAGATAATAATTTATATCAAAAACAGCCCATTATATAATGTAACATCAAAAAACGCCATGCCGTTTGTCTGTTTAGCTTGCTTGCTTTAACAAATTTATAAAAAACAAATTTATAAAGAAGTTATTTAGTTGTATTTTGTTAAACATCAACACAGTTGTTGGGCGATGCAATTGCTGTCTTGTCTGTATTGTACATTTGGTTAAAAATCGCTAGAATAATAAAATTTTTTTGTGATAATAATAAAAATGAATGACTTGACCCAAACAATTCCTCAGGTTTTAGCTAAAGATTATCATTATATTCAACAGTTAAAAAAACAGCTAAAAACACTACCAGACAATCAGCCTGAAAAACAACAAAAGCAAGCCAAATTGCAAAGCGTGATTGAGCGTTCTGCCAAAGCAGTTTTGGCACGAAAAAACAGCATTCCTGCTAATTTGATACAAAATCTTAACGATGATTTACCAGTTAGTAAACAAGCTCAAACTTTGATAGACGCCATTACACACAATCAAGTGATTATTGTTGCAGGTGAGACGGGTTCAGGTAAAACCACTCAGCTCCCAAAACTGGCTATGCTAGCAGGGCGTGGCATTACAGGACAAATTGGGCATACTCAGCCCAGACGCCTTGCGGCTCGTTCTGTGGCAACACGTATCAGTGAAGAGCTTGGTGAAGAACTGGGAAAAACTGTCAGTTTTAAAGTACGTTTTACTGAAGAAGGCACCCGTCATAGTATTGTAAAACTGATGACTGACGGTATTTTGCTATCAGAAATGGCCTATGATAAGTTTTTGACTCGTTACGATACGATTATCATTGATGAAGCTCATGAACGCAGTTTAAACATTGATTTTATTTTAGGTTATCTAAAACGACTCTTACCAAAACGCCCTGACTTAAAAGTCATCATTACATCTGCCACATTGGATACTCAGCGTTTTGCTGAATATTTTGAAAGTTTGGGTAAAAAAATACCCATTATTAATGTAGAAGGTAGAAGCTATCCTATAGAGGTGCGTTATCGTCCCATTAGTGCAGATATTATTCAAAGTTATGATGATGATGCGTTTGATGAAGCTGAAGATAATTTGCCAAAAACCCTCATTAGTGCAGTAGAAGAGTGTTTTTTGGACGCCAGTCAAAAAGGGCATCCAAATCAAGCCGATATTTTGATATTTGCAGCGACTGAAGCACAAATTAGAGAACTAGAAGAAGTTTTAACCTTAAAAAATTTTCCTCACACTCAAATTCTACCTTTATTTGCCAGACAAAGTTTTGGTGAACAGCAAAAAATCTTTAGTCCTAGCAGCCAAGGTAGGCGAATTATTATCGCTACTAACGTTGCTGAAACTGCTTTAACTGTGCCCAATATTCGTTATGTGATTGATTTGGGGTTTGCGCGCATCAGTCGTTATAACTATCGTTCACGCATTCAAAGATTGCCAATTGAAGCGGTGAGTCAAGCTGCCGCCAACCAACGCAAAGGTCGTTGCGGTCGTATTGGTAACGGGGTGTGCATTCGTTTGTACAGTGAAGAAGACTTTCATGCCCGCCCTTTATTTACCGAGCCTGAAATTTTGCGCACCAATTTGGCAAGTGTGGTTTTACAGATGCAGCATTTGGGTCTGGGTCAGGCTGAAGAGTTTGATTTTATTACCCCGCCTGATTTTCGTTTAATTAATGATGCTAAAAAACTACTGCATGAATTGTCAGCCATTCATGATAAACCCACCAAAACTGACCGTAAAAAGCAAAGAAACAAACCAACCGTTCTAACCAAAATTGGCAAACAGATGGCAAAAATGCCCATCGACCCACGTCTGGCAAGAATGTTGATTGCTGGAGATGAGTTTGATTGTTTATCAGATATGTTGGTCATTGTGTCGGCGCTGGCAGTACAAGATGTGCGTGAACGTCCATTTGAAAAAAAAGCCCAAGCTGACCAAAAACACGCTTTGTTTAGAAAAGAAGATTCAGATTTCTTATTTTATATAGAGTTATTTAAAGTGCTGTTTGATAACCATCCCATGCATCAAGATGCACCCAATCATAAATTATCAGCCAATAGCCGCAAAAGTTTTGCTAAAAAGCACTATTTGAGTTTTCCGCGCATTAAAGAATGGCAAAAAACACATGAACAATTGACACAAATGATGGCAGAATTGGGATTTTGTATAGAAAAACAAGCTTTATTGGAAAAATCCAGCCACACAAAAACCCAACAACCCATTAAAGAAAACTCAAAACATAAACATAATGTCAGTTTTTCGCCAGATGAACATAAATCATTGCAAAAAATCCATTATGATAACATTCATCGAGCATTGCTGACCGCTTTATTATCATTTGTGGCACACAAAACGGATGTGGCAGGTGAGTATTTGATGACTAAAAATCAAAAAGCTCAAATTTTCCCAGCCAGTTCATTATATAAAAAAGGCAAAGAATGGCTCTTAGCGTTTGAAGTGGTAGAAACTTCCCAGGTATTTATGCGGTGTGTGGCTAAGATTGAGCCAGACTGGATTTTATCGGCAGCAAAAGACCTACTAAAATATCATTATTTTGAACCACATTGGTCAAAAAAATCTGCCAAAGTGCGAGCCTATGCTCAAATTAGTTTATTTGGTTTGATTATTGTTCAAAAACAAGTGGTTAATTTTGAACAGATTGATTTGCCAGCGTCTAGGGAGATTTTTATTCGTGATGCACTGGTAGCGGATAATTATCCAAAATCATTACCATTTTTGGTGCATAATCGCCAAAAAATTCAGCAGGCACTATCAACTGAAGATAAACTAAGACGGCGTGATTTATTGGTATCTGAAGAAGATTTGTATCAGTTTTATGACCAAAAAATCCCCAAAAATATTGCATCAGCTAAATCATTTGAAGATTGGCTCTTTGGTGCTGGCGATAAACGGCTGTATTTTCGTGATGAAGATATTATGAACGAAAATGCCAAAGCTGGTCAAGATTTTCCAACGGTTTGGCAAGCTGGGGCGCTTAAACTTCCTTTATCGTATATTTTTGACCCCAGTTGTGATGATGATGGTGTGAGTGTTAAAGTGCCTGTCAGCGCACTGTCGCAGTTAAATAGCGTGGATTTGTTGTGGGGGATTGCAGGTTGGCGATTTGAATTGGTTGTGCAGTTATTAAAATCTCTACCTAAAGAAATTCGTCGCCACATTGTACCCATTCCTGATACTGCTCATAAGATTTTTGCTCAATTGGACAGCAATAAAAATTTTGGACTGTTAGACCAATTATGCCAGTCTTTACAAAGATTGGGTATACAAGTTGAGACTAAAGATTTTAAATTGTCAGCAATTGATAAATATTTACAACCTTTGATTTGTGTGGTGGATGACAATAATCGTGTGATGGATAAAAGCCGTGATATTCACACGCTTCAGCAAAAATATCAAAAACAAACTCAAGCAGTGGTTTTAACTAATGATGTGGGTTATGACCACTTTCCTAGCCATTTTGTGTTTGCCCAAAATAAACACCGTGCAGGCGTGGTTATCCAAGAATTTTCAGCGCTGGCAGATGCCGGAACAGCCAACATAGGTCAAGTGGTTATTCATCAATTTAGTGATGTTAAAAAAGCATTAACCACCCATAAAATGGGTGTTTTGACGTTAATTCGCAGTACGTTAGGGGCAAAACAAAAACAGCTAACAGGACAGATTGATAAGACGTTTAAATTGGCATTTGCACCACTTGGCGATTTAGAAAAATTAAAAAAATTGTTAGTTGATGCTACGTTACAAGCAGTATTATTTGAGCAAGGAATTGATTTTATTAAAAATAATTCAAACTCTCAAACCAATCGTATCCGTCAGAATTTATTAACTTTTGATAACACATTATACCCCTTGCTATCTATTTTACCACTCAATGAAGAGGAGTTTTATCAAACTCAAAAACGCCTTCATGAGCAGTTTTTGCCCCAAGGGCAATCGGTTTTGGCAACTTTAAAACAAATTTATACAACTTGGCAAAGTGTTCGCGGACAAATGCTAATGCTTGACACAAATATTTTTAAAGAAAACATTGCTGATATAGAAGACCAATTGGATAATTTATGTTTGGCTGATTTTGTTTATCAAGAAGATTTTAATGTTTGGCAGCAGTATCCACGTTACTTAAAGGCACTGCATACTCGTCTTGAGCGTTTGCCACACAATCTAGATGCCGATTTGGATGCAATATATTTGTTAGACGAGCCAATGAATCAAATATCAAAACATCTACACGATGCTAAATTTAGCCGTTATCGCTGGTTTTTAGAAGAGTACCGTATTAATTTATTTGCCCAACCAATGAAAACACTTGTGCCAGTTTCTGCTAAGCGTCTTGAAAAATTATGGCAAGAATTAACTACAAAATAGCCGATAAATACGCTGATATGCTATTAGATAAATCGTAATGATTTGTGTTAAACTAAACAACCGTATTTTAATATATAAACCAAATAGGAAACAATAAATGGGTATTTATTTGACTGCTACAGGGCTTTATGTTCCAGCTGATAAAATCACCAATGAAGAATTAGTAACTGCATTTAACACTTATGTGGATAAGTATAATAAAACCCATGAAAAGGCGATTGAAAATGGCGAAAAAACCGCTTT
>CAKAQU010000047.1 GCA_916720335.1 uncultured Moraxella sp.
TAATGTTCTATCTTTTTATTTTTTTCGAGCAGGACCAAGCAGCATACCCATTTGGCGACCCTCTACTTTAGGTGCCTGTTCCACAGTTGCTACATCGGCAGTATCTGTAATGATGCGCTCTAATTGCGCCTTACCAATATCTTGGTGTGCCATTTCGCGACCACGAAAACGTATAGAAACCTTTACCTTGTCCTTATCTTCTAAAAATTCCATGATTTTACGAAGTTTTACTTGATAATCTGCTTCTTCAGTGCCAGGACGTAGTTTAATCTCTTTAACTTGCGTTTGTTTTTGGTTTTTTTTGGCTTCTTTGGCTTTTTGCTTTTGGTCGTACAAATAGCGTTTATAGTCCATAACTTTACAAACAGGCGGTTTAGCATCAGGAACAATTTCCACTAAATCAAGCCCTTCATCACTGGCGGTTTTTAAGGCGGTTTTTAAGTCAACCACACCCAGTTGTTCGCCATCTTCTTTGACTAAACGCACTTCTTTGGCGCGAATATCTTCGTTAATATTTAAACGGTTTGACGGTTTAATAAGTCTTACTCCCTAAAAAATGTTGTAAACGTCATTTTACTTGTTTCTGTGATGAGTTACAAGAGAGAAATGTCAAATAATTCTCCATAATGCATTGCTTTTTTAATAATGTTGTTTTTGGTATTAGTATTTTATCATTTATAATTTGCAGGTGCGAATTATAAGAATAATTTTTTAATCTCAGATAATCTGTAAATTACTGTATTGGGCATAAATGCACTATTTGATAATTTGTATTTTAAATTGACTATTAAAAACGATATTTTAATAAGTCGTATAAATAACCATAATTTTATTATTAATAAAAAACTGATTTAAAACAACTGGTTGTATTTTTAAGAGTTTTTAAGTGCGTAACCCATCAGTGTGTTAAAATAACAACTTTATTAATTTATTGGATTGTTTATGGACTGGTCAAAAGAGCTGATAGAGTCAGCGATTTGGATAAGCAAAAGTTTGGGTATTACAGCGGTGATTTTCACGCTAGCAATGTGGCTTTTGATTCGTTTTACGCATTGGGGGCAGCAGTTTTGGGCGATGGCAAAGGGTTATTTAACGCCAAAACGCAGCATTAAACCAATTTTATTTTTTACATTTATTGTTACTTTGACGCTTCTGGAAGTACGAATTAGTTTAATTCATTCTAATTGGTATAATATCATGTACAGTTCCCTACAAGATTTAAATCAACCAGTTTTTTGGCAGCAGATGGTGGTGTTTTGTTTTATTGCTGCAGCTGCGGTTTCAAATGCATTATTAACTTATTATGCTGAACAACGATTTTGCATTAATTGGATTGAAGAGCTTAATAAAGAGCTTTTGGATAAATACATGGCAAATCAGGCTTATTATCGCACCCAGCAGATTTTTGGTGAGCTTGATAACCCTGACCAACGCATTCAGCAAGATGTGCAATCCTATGTCAAGCATTCTCTATCCTTGGCAACAGGGCTCATCTCAGCGGTCAGCTCCATTATCTCTTACACCATTTTGTTATGGGGTCTGGCAGGACCGATGAAGGTTTTGGGTGTTGAAATTCCTCATATGATGGTATTTTTAGTGTTTGGTTATGTGATTATTGCTACAGTGATTGCGTTTTGGCTAGGTCGTCCATTGATTGATTTAAATTTTGCGAATGAACGACTAAATGCTAATTATCGTTATTCTTTAATTCGCGTCAAAGAATACGCAGAAAGTATCGCCTTTTATGCAGGTGAGAAAGTAGAAAAATCATTATTATATCGCCAGTTTAATCGGGTGATTGATAATATGTGGTCAATTGTTTTTCGTACTTTAAAGTTTTCAGGATTTAACCTAATTATTACTCAAATTTCGGTGGTTTTTCCATTATTGATTCAGGTGGGACGATATTTTGCAGAGCAAATCAAATTGGGTGATTTGATGCAAACGATGCAAGTTTTTGGTCGTTTGCATGAAAATTTATCCTATTTTCGCAATGTGTATGATACGTTTGCAGAATATAAAGCGACCTTAGACCGTTTGACCAGTTTCGAAAAAGCCACTGGCGCCATCAGTGAAAACAAAACAATTATTAATCATCATGACACTGATGTGATTTTTAAAGATTTAACCATTAAAACACCACTTGATACCATATTGATAGAAAAGTTGAATTTAAGCCTACCCAAAGGCTCAAGTTTGCTGATTCAAGGAAAATCTGGCTCGGGTAAAACCACGCTTTTGCGAACAGTAGCAGGTCTTTGGATTTACTCAGAAGGTGTGGTTATGCGTCCAACCAATGCTTTATTTTTATCGCAAAAACCCTATCTGCCACAAGGTCGATTGATTGATGCTATCTATTACCCAAACATTGCTCCAGATGCACATGATGAGATAGTTTTACAAACGTTATTACAAAAAGTTCAACTTGGACATTTAGTAGATAAACTTACTCAGACTTGTGATTGGACGCACGTTTTGTCGCTTGGAGAACAGCAGCGTTTAGCATTTGCAAGACTTTTATTACTAAAACCTGATGTAGCATTTTTGGATGAAGCATCCGCCAGTATGGATGAAGGGCTTGAAGATGCAATGTATCGTTTATTAAAAGAATCTTTGCCAAACACTACCATTATTAGTGTTGGACATCGAAGTACATTACAAAAATACCATCAGCAAACCTTGCAAATCCACGAAAATAAAAATTGGAATGTGATTTAGTTAATACGCTGTTAAATATAGGGTTTACACTGATTTTGTTTGAATTTTGTTTTAGTTAAATTCTAAACACAGTAAGATAACGCGGTGGTATAATGATTTGATATCAGATTTATTAGATGGCTATTTTACACAAGATTGGAGTTTTATTATGAATATTACCGTTGTTAATCATCCTTTGGTGCGTCATAAATTATCTTTGATGCGTGAAAAAGATTGCAGCACTTACAAGTTTCGTACACTTACCAAAGAATTGGGTAGATTGATGGCGTATGAAGCTAGTCGTGATTTTGACGTTGAAACTTTTGAGATGGATGGTTGGTGTGGCGTGATAAACGGCGAGCAAATTAAAGGTAAGACCGTAACACTGGTACCAATTTTGCGTGCAGGGCTGGGAATGCTAGATGGTGTTTTGGATTTATTGCCCACCGCTAAAATTTCTGTAGTTGGATTGCAGCGTGATGAAACCACACTTGAGCCCGTGCCATTTTTTGAAAAATTTGTCAATGATATTAACAAACGACCTGCCTTGATTTTAGACCCGATGCTGGCTACAGGTGGTAGTATGGTTGCTACCATTGATATGCTTAAAAAACACGGCTGTACTAACATTAAAGCTTTAGTTTTGGTTGCAGCACCAGAAGGCGTAAAACTGGTGAATGAAGCCCATCCCGATGTAAAAATTTATACGGCTGCATTGGATAGTCATCTAAATGAAAATGGCTACATTATTCCAGGTTTAGGTGATGCAGGTGATAAAATCTTCGGCACAAAACAGCTATAAAGTAAGTCAAAAACAAAGCGCCTGAATCAGCTCAGGCGTTTTTACTGGGTAATTTAATTAATTTTGAGGTTGATTTGCTTGGGGTGCTGGAGGCTGTCCATCTTGTTCAACTTCCATTTTTTTGTCTGCTGATATTGGCGATTCTGTTTGCATTTCCACAGGTTCAGCACTCATCACCCCAGTAGGTTCGGCAGGTTCTGCCGACATAGGCACTTCTACTTCAGTTGCTGCAGGAGCAGGTTGTGGCGGCTCAGGCTCTTTTTTACCACAAGCGCTTAACATAAATAAACTACCAATAATTAGTGAACTTGCAATTAAAAGTTTCATTAAAGTTTCCTTTTTACTTAAAAACCCATTGGGTAAAATAAAAATCTATTAATACATTAAACCAGTTTGCCATGACATTGTTTGTATTTTAATCCAGAACCACAAGGACAGGGGGCATTACGGCTAATATTGCTCGGAATTTCCACATCCTCTGGCAATGCTTCTGGTAAAATATCCGCTGATTTTTGGGCATTGGCTGTGTTGCCTAAATTTAGGGTAATGTGCTGTACAGCAGCTGCACTTTTGGGCTGTTCTAAATTTTGATTATCGTCATCACTGCCTGAATGTTCAAAACGCATGCGAATCTGCTCAGCTTCCAAACGACGAGCTTCTTCCATTTGTGCAATTTCTTCAGCAGTTGGAATGTGAACTCGCGCTAAATCTTGCACCACGTCTGATTTAATAGCCCCAAGCATGGAACGAAACAGTTCAAACGACTCTCGCTTATACTCTTGTTCTGGATTTTTTTGGGCATAACCGCGTAGATGGATGCCTTTACGCAAATGATCCATTTGAGTTAAATGTTCTTTCCAATGACGGTCAAGATTACGCAGCATAAAGTCGCGCTCTAAACGCATGGCATTTTCTTCACCCATTTGGGCGCGTTTTTCTTCATAATGAGCAATGGCAGTATCAATGATTTTTTTGCGCAATCCTTCTTCATCCAAGCGTCTGTCAGCATCAAGCCAGTCGTTGATTGGCATATAGTAGCGAAATGCTTCTTCAATCTCATCTTCCAAACCATCGATATTCCATTGGTCATCCACCGAGCCGGGCGGTACAAATTGATTGATTAGTGCGGTATAAACCTCATGGTGCATTGCCTTGATGTCATCAAACAAATCCGCTTGACCAAGCAAATCATCGCGCTGTGAATAAATTACTTTACGTTGTTCGTTGGCAACATCATCGTATTTTAATAGACTTTTACGGGCATCAAAATCGCGAGCTTCTACCTTGCTTTGGGCGTTTTCAATTGAACGAGATACCATTTTGTGTTCAATGGCTTCATCATCTTTTAAGCCCATTGCTTTCATCATATTAACAACACGGTCGCCTGCAAAAATCCGCATCAAATCGTCTTCTAATGATAGGAAAAAGCGAGAGTATCCAGGGTCGCCTTGTCGCCCCGCGCGTCCACGTAATTGGTTGTCAATACGGCGCGATTCATGACGCTCTGAACCAATGATGTGTAGCCCGCCTGCTTTTTTGACTTGTTCATTTTTGATTTGCCAATCTGCTTCTAAGGCTTTACGTTCTTCGGCTGATAGTTCATTCAGGTTTTCAATGCTTGCCTGCCAATTACCTCCCAAGATAATATCGGTCCCACGTCCTGCCATGTTGGTGGCGATGGTAACGGTTGCAGGTCTGCCTGCTTGAGCGATGATTTCAGCTTCTCGCTCGTGTTGTTTGGCGTTTAAAACGTTATGAGCAATGCCTTCTTGGTCTAATAAAAATGACAATTCTTCGGAAGCTTCAATGGTCGCTGTTCCTACTAAAACCGGCGCGCCTTTGGCGGTAATTTCACGAATTTCACGAATGATGCCTTTATATTTACCCAATTTGGTTAAAAAGATTTGGTCGTTTAAATCCAAACGAGCAATTGGTCTGTGCGTTGGAATGATGACAACATCAAGATTGTATGTGGATTTAAATTCCACCGCTTCAGTGTCAGCTGTACCCGTCATGCCTGACAATTTGTCATATAAACGGAAATAATTTTGAAACGTGGTGGTTGCCATGGTTTGGTTTTCGGCTTGAATCTCAACCTTTTCTTTGGCTTCTACTGCTTGGTGCAATCCATCACTCCAGCGACGACCTGGCATGGTTCGACCAGTGTTTTCATCCACGATAACCACTTCGCCTTCATCATCTACAATATAATGGATGTTTTTGATAAAAAGATGATGGGCCCTGATTGCTGCTTGAACATGAGCAAGTAAGGGCAGGCGTGCAGGCGAATATAGACTTTCTTTTTCTCCAAGCTCACCAACTTCTATTAAAAATTTTTCAATCTTTTCATAGCCTTTTTCACTGATTTCAATGGCACGGTTTTTTTCATCAATCCAAAAGTCGCCTTCTTTGTTTTCTTTGTTTAATTCTTCGTCTTTAGAACGCACCAGTCGTGGAATGATGGTGTCAATGAGTGTGTATAAATGGGCTGAGTCCTCAGTTGCTCCAGAGATGATGAGTGGCGTACGTGCTTCATCAATCAAGATACTGTCAATTTCATCAATAATACAGTAATTAAGCGGACGCTGTTTTTTCTCATCCATACTAAATACCATATTATCTCTTAGATAATCAAAGCCGTATTCGTTATTTGTACCGTAGGTAATATCGGCTCGATAAGCATCAAATTTTTCATATCCTGGCTGTTGGCTATAAATTACTCCAACAGTCAGCCCTAAAAAATCAAATAAAGAACGGTTTAATTCAGCATCACGAGTTGCCAGATAATCATTGACTGTAACCACATGAACGCCTTTGCCACTCAAAGCATTCAGATAAATGGCAAGCGTTGCCATCAAAGTTTTGCCTTCCCCTGTTTTCATCTCAGCGATTTTGCCTTCATGTAGGGTAATTCCACCAATTAATTGCACATCATAATGACGCATGCCATTAACGCGCTTGGAGGCTTCACGACATACCGCAAAGGCTTCTGGTAAGATTTTATCCAAACTCTCGCCTGCTTGATAACGTTCTTTAAAACTTTGGGTTTTTTGGCGTAATTCTTCATCTGACAAAGCAGAAATGCTAGGTTCGTAAGCGTTGATTTTTTCAACGATTTTTCTCATGCGTTTTAATTCACGCTCATTTTTTGTGCCAATAACACTGCTGATGATTTTTGTTAGCATAACTTTTTTACCAAATAATTTTTTTTTACCAAATAATTTTTTACAAATTTATTGTTTATAAAATATAAATCTTAAACAACACAATCAATGTGCTACCTGATATCTTTTAAATAATCTGCAAGAAAGATAAAGCACCTTCATCTATTGTCATAAATAAAGGCGAATCTTCATCACCTTTATTTTGTGTTGTCTTTATATAATTGCCAATTTATCAAAATCAAGTAAATTTGTCATAAAGACAGATGTTTATCAAAGCGACCCAAACACCTTATCTGCCGCTAAAAGCGTTTCATCAATATCATCATCACTGTGAGCAATTGACATAAATGCTGCTTCAAAGGCAGATGGCGCTAGATAAATACCTTGTTCTAACATGCCATGAAAAAATTTGGCGTATTTTTGGCTGTTAGATAAACTTACTTCAGTAAAGTTTTTTGGAGCAGTTTTAGCAAAATGCAGTCCAAACATGCCACCAACATGACAGGTTGCAAAATCCACACCATGTTTATTCGCCAAATTTTGTAATCCTGTTGTTAATTTGGTGGTTTTTTTTGTTAATTTTTCATAAAAATCAGATTTGATAAGCTCTTCAAACATGGCTTTGCCAGCTCGCATTGCCAAAGGGTTTCCAGATAATGTGCCTGCCTGATATACGCCACCTAACGGGGCAATGTGTTCCATAATTTCGCGTTTGCCACCAAATGCCCCAACAGGAAGACCTGCGCCAATGATTTTACCAAAGGTTGTTAAATCAGGCGTGATGTTAAAATGTGCTTGAGCCCCCTTTAAACCCACGCGAAAACCTGTCATTACTTCATCAAAAATCAGCACTGTTTGGTATTTATCACAAAGGGTGCGCAAAGTTTGATGAAATTCTTGGCTCGGAATGACCATGTTCATATTGCCAGCGATGGGTTCAACAATAACACAGGCAAGCTCTTCACCAAACTTTGCAAAACAGGTTTTTAATGCGTCAATATCATTATAGGGTAAAGTTATGGTGTGCTTGGCGAAATCGGCAGGTACGCCTTTTGATGTTGGTTCGCCAATGTCAAGCATACCAGAACCTGCCTTAACCAAAAGACTGTCTGAATGACCATGATAACAGCCCTCAAACTTAACTATTTTATCACGTCCTGTATAACCACGAGCTAAGCGAATGGCGCTCATGGTTGCCTCAGTACCAGAGCTTACCATGCGAATCAAATCAATGCTAGACACAATCTCACAAATTAAGTCTGCCATTGTGGTTTCAAAGGGTGTTGGCGCCCCAAAGGACAAGCCATCATCAGCCGCTTTTTTGACCGCATCAATAACTTTGTTATGAGCGTGCCCCAAAATCATTGGGCCCCATGACCCCACATAATCAATATATGCTCGACTGTTTGTATCATACATTTTTGAGCCTTTGGCACGACTGATAAAAATAGGCGTTCCACCAACACCTGCAAAAGCACGTACTGGGGAATTGACACCGCCAGGAATATGGCGTTTGGCGCTGGTAAATAATTCTTCGTTGGTGGTCATGATGGTTATTTTTATGTTGTGATGGATTGGCTATTTTAGCATTTTTTGCCGATCATTGCTTGGCTTGTTTATTATTCTATTTTTGGCAAATTGGCTTCTAAGATTTAACATGATGCGTTTACAAAAATCTACAGTACCGTTCCAGCATCATCATGATTTTATGTTATTATTTTTTCTTGTAGCATTTATCCTAACAAATAAGCAGTTTGTCTTAAAAATCTTAAATGGATTTCTTTTCTTATAAATTTGGCATAAATCTTGCTCCTGATTTTTTAGACTGATTGTAAGATGTTCTGCCCACCAAAAACAACTCAATCAATTCTGTTAGGCAAGGTCCTATATTTGACTAACTTGCTTATTGTTTAATAAGTTTTTACAACACTAATCATAAGGTGAATTTATGCGTACCGATATGTTCCAACAAATCTTGGAAGATTTAAATAGCTCATCAGCAGACGTAGAAGCGTCAGCCCTGATTTCTACAGATGGTTTGATGATTGCATCAGCCTTGCCATCAGGGATTGACGAAGACCGTGTGGGTGCGATGAGTGCCGCTCTACTTTCTTTGGGTGACCGTGCTGGTAGCGAACTTGGTCGTGGTAGCACAGACCGCGTTTTGGTTCAAGGTGAAAAAGGCTACGTTATTATGACTTCAGCCGGTTCTGAGGCAGTATTGACAGTACTTGCCAAATCCAATGCTAAACTGGGTTTGATTTTCTTGGATATCAAACGTGCATCAGAAGCTCTATCAAAACTTCTTTAATTGATAATGCTCAAAAACACAAAGTTGGTCATTTAAGATTTTGTGTTTTTGACACATAAAATAGCAAAATATAGGAATGATTGTCATGACACAATTACCCGATATGCAAAGACCTGCTGGCGATTGCACAGAACACACACTGACTTTTTACGATGGCACTACTCGTACTGTTTATGATACTGGAGTTGAGCACCCTTATCCAGATGGAAAATTGATTGTTTCAAGCACTGATTTAAATGGTATTTTAACACATGCCAATGATGCTTTTGTAGAAATTAGCGGTTATGAAAAAGATGAGCTAATTGGTATGCCGCATCATATCTTACGCCATCCTGACATGCCTGCCGAAGCGTTTAAAGATTTATGGGAAACCGTTAAAGCTGGCAAAAAATGGCATGGCTATGTAAAAAATCTATGCAAGGATGGCGGACATTATTGGGTGTATGCAACGGTTGTACCTAATGTACGTCGTGGTGAAGTAGTAGGCTATACTTCTGTACGTCGTAAACCATCGCGTACAAAAATTGAAGCTGCCAGTCAGCAATATGCCGCCCTAAAAGGAAACTAAATTATGTCTCATCGTTTTGTGATTGCCCCTGATTTTCCGCCAAATCTTTTTAGTGGTTGGTATACTTTAAATACCTTGCTACAAAAACGCTCAAATTTGGCCGTGCATTTAGAAACTCCAGCATCGTCTTCTGAGCAGTCTTTGATGATTGCCAAAGGTGATATTGATTTGGTTTATGCCAACCCTTTTGATGCTGCTGAATTGATTCGTGAAAAAGGTTATAAAGCAATTGCTCGTCCTGTTGGCAAATCAGATGAAATGGTTATTGTATCTTCTGCTAAAGGCGATATTAAACAATTGTCTGACCTAAAGCCCGGTGCAAAAATTGCTATGGCTGATAACCGCGATGTAAAATTGATTGGTTTACGTTTGCTTGAAGCTGTCGATTTGACTGAAAACGACGTAACCTTTGAAATTACTGAAACCTATCAAGCCGCTGCTAAACAAGTTGCTCAAGGTAATGTCGATGCTGCATTTTTTATCGCTGAAATCTTCCATTCTTTGTCTAACTTAACTCGCATGCAATTAAATGTGTTAATTGAAAGTGATTTGGCGGATATTACCCATGTGCTTTTGGTTAAAAATAGTTTTGGTGAGGCTGATGTAGTTCGTGATGTCTTATTAAACCTAAAAAATGATGCTGATGGTCAAGCAGTTTTGGCAGAACTTGGCATGCCTAATGGTTTTGAAGCGGTTAGTGAAGAAGAAGCTGAATTTATGATTGATTTGATGGATACATTATTGAGCTAATGGTTAGCGGTTAAAGGATTTATTAAAACGCCAAAAAGTGCAAACTGGCAATCCGCCAACTGATAACTTATTGATTATACTTGAATTTATCATGAATTCATTTTAAAATAGCCTGTTTAAATAAATAAAATGGCATATTTGGCATTGGGTAAGTTTGCCCAATGCTTTTTATGCACCCATAAAAACCTGTTTTATGTTAACACCTGTTTTTACTGCATTTTTTACACTGCATTTTTGCTGTATTTTATGAAACCGATTATTAACTTTTTTTAAAATAATATAAAAATATAAAAGAATGATTACTGTTTAAAGGTGGCATATGAGTGAATTACAAAGAACTTCGGCGGCTGTACGCGAACAATATCGCCGCATGTCTCGACGAATTATCGTCGCCCCAAATTTAGCTGCCTATCACAAAGAGCGCATTCGCACAGCCTTAAATTTTTTTGAAAATGAACCTTTACAAGGCGCTTTGGCGGATTATTTTTATGGTTGTTGGTATGATGTGCCTTTTTTGGGTAAAGAGATTTTAGATGAAGCCAAAGAACGCTTGCCTGCGACAATTTATCAAGCCTTCTTAAACTGTGTGCACAAAAAATCTTATATCTGGTCAATCAGTCATTTGGCTACTCGTTGGAGTGTTTTGGTTACACCATCCATGGACGTACCAGCTCACAAACTGCGTACTAGCAGTGATAATGCTTGGTATGTTGCTGACAACATTATCATTACATTATTAAAAGCGCGTGATGACAAAAATCAAGCTCTAGAACAAATGGAAAATGACTTTTTGGAGCATTGCATTGCTTGTGCTGACCGTATGGCATTTATGATGGTTTGGTTTCGCTTAAATAAGGAAAATTGGGTATTTGATGATCGATGGATGGCCTGTCGCAATACTTTAGAAACCTTATAAATCAATAGAGATAGAGTTTTGCAATTTATGTATTGAATACATTGTTAAACTTGTTATTTTTAAAACTGTCGTCTTAAAAATTACTAATTTTGATGTGGTTGTCAACAAACCATCCATCAATTATCTAAATAAAGGAAATCCTTGATGAAATTACTGCTTGTGGGCTTTTCTGAACAAAACGCTAATCTTTTGAGTTTTTTAATTCAACAACATTTTAAAAACGTTAATTGTATTCATATTGACCGTGGTTTAACCAGTGATTTAAAGTTTGTTCTGCCAGAAATTCCCAATGAACATAAAGAGGCTCGAGGTTTTATCATTAATCTTGGCGGAGTGGGCATGCTGTCATATCAACATCAACATAGCCAGATGATTATGGAGTATGTATCAGGTCGTCCAGCATTATTAACCACGCGTACAACCATCAACATTTGGGAAGAAGTATTGGGTATGCATGGCAATTTTCTTTATTTACAGTCGCCTTACACCAAGGATACCATCTTACCAGTTTTGCAAAACTTAATAGAAAAAGCCAAACATTTTGTTGTTATTCCAAAAAATGAAATTCAGATAGATAAGCCAGATACAATTATAGAAAAACCCATCATTACCCCCAAGGTTACCGAAGAAGATAAATCTGCGCTCAGACAGCCACTATCACACAACGATTTGTTGGCACTGCCTAATAGCCCCGTGCAAAATGCATTACAACATATGCTAAAGGAACATTTTTCGTTGGTTTATACGCTACCAATGATTAAA
>CAKAQU010000048.1 GCA_916720335.1 uncultured Moraxella sp.
TATCCATTTTAAACGGTAATCGACGATAATAATGTTGATAGCCATCCAAATCAAAACCTAAAAGCCCCATAGCTGATAAACTTGCGGTCATTTGCTCAGTCGTTGCAAAGTCCAAATCGTATTCAAATGACAACAAAGTCGGATCGAATGTTTCATTGGATTTTAACAAATGATTGAATGCATAAATAAATTCTACTGGTATATCAGTTAATTTATCCAAAACATTTCCTTCACCGCTAAATCCGCGATAGTAATCTGGCGAAATTGCCAAAGTCATGCGCAAATGACCCATATATAATTGCACTGCTAAACTTTCACCATCGTCAGCCTGATACAAACACATCACATCAATAAATGGCAACAACCCCTCAAGCAGTCTTAACCGCTCAATCCCGCCAATACGAATACTATGTGGTTTGGCAATTGGGGATAATTGCAATCTTCCTGCAATGTAGCTGGCATACAAAACTGCTGTAGATTTACCTTTGGGTATTTGATTAAAAAATTGTATGGTCTGCATTTTATTTAATTTAAATACTTCCTTCATGTCTGCCATATACAATTGTACACTTGTTAGACCCTTAAGCCAACGCTCAGGTAATTTCACCTTTTTTTCTACCACATCAGTTTTTTCAGTCTGGATACGAACCTCATTATCACCAACTGCAAGCAGCATCAATTCTTGCTTTTTAACTGCATTTAAAGCATTAATCATTGGTTCGTTAAAATCAACATTGGTTGTACCACTGGCAATAAATTGACCATCCAAACCTTGTTCTAAAATATCCAATCGTGCATAGACACCATTACACGAAGAAAAACCTTCAAAACGCATTTTCTCCTTACCTGTAGTTACAATCGGGTCAAGTAAACGCACAGGGATCGGAGCAAAACTTGAACGCACCACCTTTGAAACTGTCATCAAACACTTAGCAGTTAAAGCAGAATCCACAATTTCACCTGTAAAAAAACAAGGAATATTCTGAATTTCTTCAATTTGGGTATGATGAGCCAAAACCAATTCATTCAAATTAGCTTTTTTATGGATATGGCTTACACTTTTATAAGCAAAATCAATGTCGTTCATAACTTCTCTTTTTCTTTAAATAAAACCATTAAATAAAAATAATCAATAAATAATCAAACCAATTGACTATTTATAGTTATAGTTTTTTAATTTTTGCAATTATGCTTTTTAGACCAGATGCTTGATTTAACAGAACATCCAAATTTGTTAAAACTTCTTTATTGGGTTTTTGGTTGTATTGACCTAAAAGTATATAATATAATTCTAACATTTTTTTAAATCCAATAGGCTGTTTTTCTTCAAATTTAACTTTAGATAAAATATCATCCAGTAATTGCAAAACAAAAGATGAATTAGTAGAACCGTATTGATTTAATAATGTAATACTTTCAATAAATCGACTAAACGGCGCAGAATTATTTTCTATCAGCGCTATAATATGCTTAGCAAAAACAGATATTTCTATTTTTTGCTGATCAATCAAAGATTGCAATCCATCAACAGCAATCAAACGTACATCTTTTTTAGAATGAAACAATAAATAGGCTAATATCATCAATGTGTATTGATTTATTGGATGGCATTTCTCAATAAATGACTGCACCATAACAGTAAATGATTTGGCATTTTTCCCATCTAAAAACTCAAAAACACCATTTGCAAATACCTTATCAACATACAATGTATTTACTGGTGTTAAACTTTTTATAAAATTAAATTGATGACCAAAATTATCATAATATCCATCAAAAACACTGACATAGCTCCAGTGTCCGTTATATTGTTTCATGTAACATTGTCGACGATAGATATCTGTGGTTGATGCCAATCTAAAGTATTTTGGTATTTCACAAGCAATGGTATACCCAACCACCATTTTTTTCCATTTTCTAACTTCATAACTATATTCATAGATTGGTTGCATACGATAATGTTCATCTTGTTTCGGCAAGACTTTATCGTATATTTTGCCATCTTCATGAGAATAATCCAAATCAATCTGAGGATGATGGGTTAATGCTGCTGTTGCCCATAATCCACGCCAAGACTGCCAGTTATCCTGATTAATTTCATTTATCTTATAAAGATTTTGGTCTTGATGATTATTTTGATGTTTGCCAAAATACTCTTTTAGTTTGGTGATAGAGTTATGGATAATATTTTCATCTTTGATATGTACTTCATCAATCCATGATTGTGGCGGAATCGTTTCTGGAATTTTGTGTTTACCAAAATGACAATACAAAATTTCCTTTAAATAGCGATTATCTAATTTTTCAATCAGCTCAAATAATAAATCATCCTCTTTTTGATTTTGATTTCTAGGTGTTCTTGCCAATGCAACCGATAAGTCTGTAAAATCAAAATTAATATTTTTTTCTTGATATTCTAATAATCTATTAATTAAAATATCTGGTTTGATAAAACTTGGATAATGAGTTGGCAATGACAACAAAGTTACGCCTTTATTATTTTTGTTTAAACGGTAAAATTGTCTTAGGATATTGGCAAACGCATAAATAATTTTATAAGTGGAATCATGATAATTATTAATCTTATTAGAATTAAACATGCTATTTTTTACCACTAAAGCGTAAATAGCGGACATAAAAATATTATGAAAGTTACTTGATAAATACTCATCATCATATCTTTCTTGTTTTAAAACAGTTTCTATTTGTTGATACGCATCATCTGGAAACTGGTTTTGATAAGATAATATAAGCCAACTATTAATCAATCGTTCATATTCAATCGGTTGCTTATCATTTTTCAAACGACCTAACGAAAATAAGAGTTCATAAAAATCCTGATACAAAATACATTCGTTATTTTTATCAAAATAATCGATGGTATGGTCTTTGTATTCATAAACTATTTGTTTACTATTATCAAATTTTATTTTATCTTGACCGTCTAATAAAAATGCAATGATGTTTTTAGCATCTTGAGCAATATTATCCTGATAAATTGTAATTTTATCTATTACATCTTGATGGTTTTCTTTGTCCTTAAAATATGTTTTTATAATTTTTGCTGTACGTTCTTGTAACGATAAATCATCACCAATAAATACATTAGGGAGTGATAATAGAATGTCTAATGTATATTTTTGTTTTTCTTTATCTTGTTTTAAAATATTTTGAGCAATCAATAAGATTGTTTTAATGGCAGTTTTATTATTAAAATTCATCAGTATCATATCAAAATAGCCGACAAAATCTGCCATATTAAAATCATCCAATTGATAAATTTCTTTAATTTGGCTTAAGGCAAAATTTACCACGGATTTATTTTCATGATTTAATAAATAAAATAAATTATCTTGTAAATAAATAAGCTCATCTTGACTTGGTTCTAATAATAAAAATAATTTTTTAAAATAAGATTTTGCATTATCCTGCCAAAGGTTAGTTTGTATTTCTAAACATTTGGTTAACACCCAATTTCTATCCAAATTTTTATTTTCAACTAAATGAATAAATATTTGATGAAAACCATCAACAAAATCTGAATTCTCAATATTTTTATTATTATAACTAAATTGCCAGTATATCCAGCTGCTGGAGTTTTGAATATTGGTTTCATATTCAAACAAGGAAGGTATCTCTCTATTTACTACAGTATCATCTTTTAAAATTAACTCAAATTTAACTTTGACTTTTTTATTTTGTTTATCAAGAATAAAATATTCTTTTTGGAGTGAGTTGGCAAAAGATTTTGCAAACAAAGAGGGTTGATAATTCATATATCCTTGATTTTCATAAAAGCGTAACTTTCGATAATCTACTTGCCATTCATTTTTTTCAAACAATAAAAACAATGCTTCAATACAGATTGGATTTAATTGTTTTAATAATTCTAAATTTTGATTATCTTTTTTTGTAAAAAAATTACTGGTTAATATGTGGTAAATACAATCCCAACGGCTATTAACCTCATCACCAGATAGTAGTGCCAAACCCAAAAGTGCAATTATTATCCTTTGTCTTTCGCCACCACGGCTTCCCCAGCGGCTTCCCCATTTGGAGGTTTTTTCTTTTAATTCCTGCCAATCCAACCAATAATGACGCAATTTACTCAATTCTTTTTTTAGCCAAGTTTTATTATTTTCTTGGTACGTTTGTAAGAATGGCAATACTTTTTGATAATCGCCTTCTTGAATCAAAGCATTTAATTCATCTAAAATCAATTTTTTTTGATTCTGTGACTCAGATGGCTGTTTAGATGGTATGACAGACACTTCGCCGTTTTCGATATAACCTTTGGCTTTTTTTGCTTTAATTAATTTTTCAGCGTCTTTTTTGCAACTTTGAGCATCTGTAAATTCTTTGGTTTTAGATTGTCCTTGTGTGCCGATTTTGCCATAAGTGACTGTATGTTGATTTTCATTAACAACAATCTGCCAAAATTTATCGGATTTTTCATCATGATATTCAAGATATGTCATAGGTATTTCCAAAAAATAAATAAAAGTTCTTTATAAAATCAATAGGTTAAAAACTTATACGATGATAAACCCATTTAAAATTAACGTCAAGACAGTTTGGGGCGTTTTATCTGTATTTTTATCTATTTCTTTTGTATTCAATTTCTTTTATACTACAAAATCAATCATTAAATAGCGTTGCGATATGACCGATTATTCTAAAAAAATCCAAGAAGTTCGTAAGTTTTTGCTTATTTTGCAAGATAATATTTGTCGCGCCTTAGAAGAACAAGAGCTCAAGGGCGACATTGATGGCAGCAGTGAAGAAAAATTTACTGCTGATATTTGGGAACGAAATGAAGGCGGCGGAGGTCGTTCATGTGTCATGTCGGGAGGGCGGGTGATTGAAAAAGCAGGGGTTATGTTTAGTCATATTCACATCAATCAAATGCCAGGTGCTGCCACCCAAAGATATCCAGAACTTGTGGGCAAAAAAGCTGAAGCCTTGGGACTGTCTTTGGTAGTACACCCTAAAAACCCCAATGTTCCAACCAGTCACGCTAACATTCGTTTATTTGTAGCGCACGCTGATAACAACCCTGTTTGGTGGTTTGGAGGCGGATTTGATTTGACGCCTTTTTATCCAACAATTGAAGATTGCGTGCATTGGCACAAAGTTTGCCATGATTTATGTCAACCATTTGGTGATGATGTTTATCCAAAATACAAAGCTTGGTGTGATGATTATTTTTATCTCAAACACCGCTGTGAAGCTCGAGGTGTAGGTGGGCTGTTCTTTGATGATGTTAACACTCAAAACACAGGTTGGGATTTTGAACGTTGTTTTGACTTTATTAAAGCGGTTGGCTCTGGTTATCTTGATGGCATTTTACCTATTTTTAACAAACGCAAACATATGCCCTATACCCAAAAACAAAGAGAATTTCAGCTATATCGCCGAGGTCGTTATGTGGAATTTAATTTAATTTATGACCGTGGCACATTGTTTGGTTTACAATCAGGCGGACGTACCGAATCCATCTTGGTCAGCATGCCGCCTTGTGCCAGCTGGTCTTATTGCTACGAGCCGGAAGTTGGCAGTGCTGAATTTGAATTAACTGATTTTTATCTAAAACCCAAAGACTGGTTAAATATTAACCAATGATTTAAGAATTGTGATAATTTGTAAAGTTTCAGTAATATTATGCAAATTGCATTGAGTCTATAAAGTCGCTTATGTTATAGTTGTCAGCTTAGTTTGTAATAAACCAATTCTAACAAATAGCCAAGCCTTGATATCTGGAAAATAGCCATGACTTCTTTAAAGCAAACTGCACTTATTGTCTTAACCACCATCCTTTTAACTGCCTGTAATGGTGGTGGGAACTCCAACAGCCCTGATGTAAAAGCCCGACAAGACCTAATGCAAGATTGGCGCAGTGCCAGTGATATCATGAAAGGTATGATGGAAAACCCAGCATCGTTTGACCCAGCTACCTTTAAAGAACAAGCGTACTTTATTCATGAAAGCAATCAAAAAATGTGGACACATTTTGCTGATGCTAACGCCAAGGGCAAAGGGCAGGATGCAATTTGGACAGACGCAGCTGGTTTTAAAGCCAAACAAGATGAATTTGTTACTGCCACTACCAATCTTATTTTGGCTGCTGATTCAGCAAAAACTGCTGCCGATGTCGAGCAAGCTTTTGGAAAAATGACAGAAAGCTGTGGCGGTTGTCACAAAGCTTATAAAAAATAAGCATCACTTAGTAAAATCCCCTTTTAGCAACAAAGGGGATTTTTATTTTTAATTAAATTTCGTGATACAGTTTTGCTCCTGTTTGTTGATAGGTTTGTTTCATTTGCTCCAAACCTTCGGCATATTCTCTAACATTTTGAGTAATTTTCATAGAGCAAAATTTTGGACCACACATTGAGCAAAAATGAGCGGATTTATGAGCTTGTTTTGGCATGGTTTCATCATGCATACTGCGTGCTGTATCTGGGTCAAGTGATAAATTAAATTGGTCTTCCCAGCGAAATTCAAAACGGGCTTTGGATAAAGCATTATCCCTTACTTGCGCTGCTGGATGTCCTTTGGCAAGGTCGGCGGCGTGAGCAGCTATTTTATAAGTAATAATACCGTCTTTAACATCTTTTTTATTAGGTAATCCCAAATGTTCTTTTGGAGTAACATAACACAACATCGCCGTTCCATACCAGCCAATCATCGCCGCACCAATTGCTGATGTAATATGGTCATAACCTGGGGCAATATCCGTAGTTAAAGGTCCTAAGGTATAAAATGGCGCTTCATGGCAA
The DNA here is from genome assembly GCA_916720335.1 of uncultured Moraxella sp. Taxonomy (GTDB): domain Bacteria; phylum Pseudomonadota; class Gammaproteobacteria; order Pseudomonadales; family Moraxellaceae; genus Moraxella. The sequence continues at coordinate 6,780 of CAKAQU010000048.1, forward strand.
ACTTCCAGCTGCAAATCCATATTTTCTTTAATCATATGCATAGGCACATGCCCAGGTCCTTCAATCATTACTTGCACATCGTGCTGCCATGCTCGTTTGGTCAATTCACCCAACGTTCGTAGTTCACTAAATTGAGCTTCATCATTAGCATCTTGAATACAGCCTGGACGCAGACCATCGCCCAAACTAAAAGACACATCATAAGCTTTCATAATTTCACAAATTTCATCAAAATGAGTGTATAAAAAGTTTTCTTGATGATGAGCCAGACACCACTGTGCCATAATCGAACCGCCCCGAGAAACAATCCCTGTTAAACGATTTGCTGTTAATGGCACATAACGAAGCAGCACGCCTGCATGAATTGTAAAATAATCGACGCCTTGTTCAGCTTGCTCAATCAATGTATCTTTAAAAATTTCCCAAGTAAGGTTTTCAGCGATACCATCTACTTTTTCTAGCGCTTGATAAATTGGCACCGTACCAATCGGCACAGGTGAGTTACGAATAATCCATTCGCGAGTTTCATGAATATTTTTACCCGTAGACAAATCCATAATGGTATCTGCTCCCCATCGGGTCGCCCATGTCATTTTTGCAACTTCTTCATCAATGCTTGAACCTAATGCTGAATTACCAATATTGGCGTTAATTTTTACCAAAAAATTACGCCCGATAATCATTGGTTCAGATTCTGGGTGATTGATGTTAGCAGGAATAATTGCTCGTCCTGCAGCAATTTCTTGACGAACAAATTCTGGGGTAATCTCAAAAAGATTTTTTGCGCCAAAATTCTGTCCTTTGTGCTGACGCATATCCACGCCTTCAGCTTGACGCTGATTTTCACGAATTGCCACATATTCCATTTCAGGAGTAATGATTCCTCGTTTGGCATAATGCATTTGAGTAATGTTCTTACCAGTCTTAGCACGCTTGGGCTTGGTAATATGAGCAAAACGCAAATCTTGTGTTAAAATATCATTAAGACGCTGTCTACCAAATTCAGAAGTCAGCGCTGGCAGTTCTTCGGTATCGCCTCGTTCATCAATCCAACGCTCTCTAAGTCGTGGCAAACCTTTATTTAAATCAATTTCCACATTAGGGTCAGTATACACCCCTGACGTATCATAAACTAAAATAGATGGATTGGCTTCAGCTTCCGTTTTGGTTTGAGTATCTGTTAAATCAATTTGGCGAAAAGGTACTTGAATATCAGTTCTTGAGCCTTCTACATAAACTTTTTTTGATGCAGGCAAAATGCGAGTTAAATCTTTGGCATCTTGTTCGTGTTTGTCGTTTTGAGTTGATAGATTTGTTTGATTCATCATAAAACCCTTAATCATGATTAAACAAATCAAGCCATCAATTTTATGATAAATCCACAAAAAGCGCAGAAAATCAGAAGGTTATTGATATGCTTGATTCCTACGGCGGTATTAACCGCATCAGGTTCAACGGTATCTGTGTCTATAATTAAAACAATTCAACACAATCTCAGCAGTTTATTGACCGCACTCCGTCAAGCTTTTGGCATTATAACATAAAAACACAAATAATATAAAAACATCCATCTTTCAACTTATTATCTTAATAATGCTATCAATTTTTTTATTACTATTGATTTATTGATGTTAATATCATCATTCAAATAGTTAATTGATTTTTATGTTAAAATGAGTCTAATAAGATAGCAAACAAGGAAGTTCATGGAAATGACCGCCTTAAAATCACCATCTTTAATTGAACAGCTCACCATTACTTTAATTGGTGTATTTGCCTTTTTGCAAGTATATTCCATCCAAGCAATTTTGCCAATTTTAATCCATGATTTGAATGCCAGTGAAGTGCAAGCGGGCATGATGGTCGGTGCAACTGTGATGGGCATTGCCCTTTTATCGCCTTTTGTAGGCATTTTATCAGATAGATTGGGACGCAAAATCTTTGTTGTGGGTGCCTTATTTTTGCTCAGTATTCCAACGGCTTTAATTTCTATCAGCCAATCAGTACACATCATTAGTTTTTGGCGATTTTTGCAAGGAATTTTTGTACCCGGAATTACAGTGGTCTTAATTGCCTATATCGGCGAAGAATACCGTCATCATCTGGCTAAAATGATGAGTTTATATGTGATGGGTACAGTTTTAGGGGGCTTTGGTGGGCGGTTTTTGGTAGGTCATCTTAATGAATTGATTGGATGGCGATACGCTTATGCAGTGATGGCAATTTTTACACTTATTGGCGCAATCATTGTGCTAAAAACTCTACCAAAATCTCAACATTTTTTCCAAAGTGGTAATTGGTCTAGCGCCCTTACGCTGCTAATTTCTCATGCTAAAAATCGCTACGTCATCAGTGCTTGTTTATTAGGAGCGTGTGTACTGTTTTCTTTAGTGGCGTGCTTTACTTTTATTAATCTGCATCTGGCTCAATCGCCCTATCTTTTATCAACGTCAGCGCTTGCCAATATTTTTAGTATTTATTTAATTGGTATGGTCATTACGCCTTTATCTGCCAAAGCAATTGGTCGTTTTGGTATGGTTAAAACCATCATTGGTGCTGTCAGCATTTCGGTTGTTGGCGTGCTGCTAACACTGAGCGCGCCACTTTGGATAATTATCTTTGGTTTGACCTTAATGTCTTCTGGCGTCTTTGTAACCCAATCAGCAACCATCAGTTACATTGCAAGCCACATCACCAAAGGTCGCTCACTGGCATCTGGTTTGTATTATATGAGTTATTATGGCGGTGGCAGCATTGGCGCTTGGCTGTGCGGCTTAGTGTATATGCAAGGACAATGGACTTATACCGTATACACCATTATTGGCGTGCAGCTATTAGCCTTAACGGTTGCACTTATATTTATGCGTCACTAATCATCACATACTAATGCAAAGGGGTAACTCTTAACACTTCCTCCAATGTAGTTACGCCTTCACTGATGCGTTTTGCCCCCTCGACTCTAAGTGGAAAAACACCTTCGCTGTAGGCTTGACGTTTTAATTCATCAAGCCCTACCCCTTTGGCAACCATTTTTTTTAATTCATTAGACATCGGCATAATTTCATAAAGCCCAATTCGCCCCTTATATCCTGTATTACGACAAACATCGCAACCCACTGGATGATATAATTTTTTTGGCAAAGGCGCATTCCAAGGCGCAACTAGTTCACGCCACTGCTGAGCAGCGGGCGTGTTTTCTTCCACAAAATGAGCTTGTTTACATTCAGAACACAGTGTTCGCACCAAACGCTGCGCCATCACGCCCAAAATCGTTGCTGACGTCAAAAAAGGTTGTACGCCCAAATCGTGTAAACGAGTTAGAGAACTTGGGGCATCATTGGTGTGTAGTGTGGATAATACCAAATGACCCGTTAGGCTTGCTTGTACTGCCATATCTGCTGTTTCGGTATCGCGAATCTCACCAACCATAATAATATCAGGGTCTTGACGCATCAGTGAACGGATACCATCCGCAAAATGTAAATCAATACCCGCATTAATCTGCATTTGATTAAAGGCTGGCTCAATCATCTCAATAGGGTCTTCAATAGTGCATACATTAACCCGCTCAGTTGCAAGCTGCTTTAAGGTGCTATACAGTGTTGTTGTCTTTCCGCTGCCTGTTGGACCTGTTACTAAAATAATACCGTTGGGGTGAGCGGTCAATTCATGCCAAACATCCAGCTGTTTTCCCATTAAACCCAATTGACTAAAAGACCGTACCAACACCTCTGGGTCAAATACCCTCATAACTAATTTTTCACCAAAGGCAGTAGGCAGTGTAGAAAGGCGCAGTTCGGTTTCTAGTCCTTTATGGGTACGTGTTTTTAAACGCCCATCTTGAGGTTTTCTTTTTTCTGCAACATTGAGTCTGCCCAAAATTTTAATGCGCGCTGTTACTGCCGTCATAATCGCCACAGGCATTTCATAAACCGTATGCAATACCCCATCGATGCGAAAACGCACTTTACCTGTTTGTCGGCGTGGTTCAAGATGAATATCTGATGCTCTTTGCTCAAAAGCGTATTGTAAAAGCCAATCCACTACTTTAACAATATGCTGGTCATTAGCGTCTGGATTATTGCTGTCGCCAAGTTGTAATAGCGCTTCAACATTGGTTACATCAGCCGCTGCCCGTTTTTGAACCGTATGAGCGCCAGCAATCGCTTTGGTGACTTGATAAAATTCTTGACGATAGCGATTTAGCTGTTCTGGACTGGCATAAACTGTGCTGATAACTTTTGGTTTAACAATTTGATAAATATTAGCATGCCAATCACGGTAAAACGGTTGGTCAGTTGCAATGGTAACTTTTTTATCACTAACATCAATAGGCAAAATATAATGATTTTTGGCGTATTCAAACGACATAATCTTAGTGATGGCAGGAACATCCACTTTGAGTGGGTCAATCTTAAACATCTCAAGCCCAGCTTTATGTGCCAGCCATTGATTGAGCTTGTTCAGTGTTAAAGGTTGATGGTCAATTTGGCTAACCAAATTAAATCTGGTAATAACTTGCAAAGGATGCAAGCTTACATCTTTGCGGCTAGTCATAACCAAATGATATGATTTTTGGTCAATATATCCTGCATTTAATAATTCGTCTAAACACCAGCGCAAATCGATAATAATAGAAAATTGATTTTGATTCATGTGTATGTAATTTTTTGATGATTTTTAGACAAATTACCAAGAGTTTTAAAAAAATTCAACCCTAAAACGATAAAAACCATAATTCTTATTTTTAAGTCTATTTATTGGGGCTATTTTTAGAAAAAGAATCAATCAGTGAACCAAAAACCCTTTAGCAAAGCCAAACAGAACCAAGTCCAAAACAATCAAAGGGATAATTAACATAAAAAACAGTAGACAAAGTGTAATCAGCAAACCAAAA
>CAKAQU010000049.1 GCA_916720335.1 uncultured Moraxella sp.
GTTTTATCACACCCTTGCAAGGATTGATTGATATTGCTCTTATCGCTCAATCAGGCAATACCGCTGAACTTTCAGCGATTGGGCTGGCAACACAGCTTTTAGCAGTAGTATTTGTCAGTTTTAATTTTTTACAATACGCCACATCTGGACAAACCGCTCAAGCAATTGGGCAAAAAACAACTAGCGCCTCTATTCTTATTGCGATTTGGTGGCGCGCTTGCTTAATAGCATTGGTTTTTGGATTACTGCTGTTTGTGTCTCAAAAAGTCATCAGCAATTTAGGATTGTCATTGTTATCAGGAAGCTTTCAAGCCAAACTTGCTGCCCAAAACTATTTATCTGTACGTTTTTTGGGTGCACCCGCCCAACTGATTTATTTTAGCATTTCAGGATTTTTAATTGGTCTTGGTCAAACTCGATTACTATTTTTAGTACAAAGCAGTTTGACTTTAAGTAATATCATATTAAGTTTGGTGTTTGTCAAAATTTTTCATCTTGGTATCGTGGGCATTGCTTTGGGTACAACGATAGCATTTTGGATGGGCGTATTTTGGGGAATATGGCTTATCAAACGTCAATTAAGATTATCCATAAAAGAATTTTTCTCATTTAAAAAACAAGAATTTACCAAAAGTAAACTAAAACAGTTGCTGACGCTCAATAAAGATATTTTTATTCGCACACTGATTTTAACCTTATGTTTTGCATGGATAACCAAACTGGCTAGCTTGCATGGGGATGTTTTTTTGGCAAGTTATACTCTACTAATGCAAATTATGACTTTATCAGCATACGCCTTAGATGGCATTGCTCTTGCAACAGAAACCCTATGTGGTATGGCTATTGGCAAGCAAAAGCGATTGGTATTTTATCTTGCTGTTAAAAAAACTGGAATTATTATTGCAATTTTTGCTTGTATTTTGAGCATAATTTGGTTTTATGGCATTGATGTATATCTGCATCTACTTGCAAAAAATCCGTCTGTTTTTGCTGTTGCCAAACAACATAGTGGTTTTGTAATTATTTTACCAATCATTGGAGTTTGGGCATATTGGCTTGATGGTGTATACTTTGGAGCAACCGCAGGTCAGCAAATTCGTTGTGCTTACCTATTATCAGGCGCGCTATTTTTTATTGGCAGCGTCCTTTTATCCATATATTTTTCAACCATAGCGATTTATCTTAGTATTTATTTATTATTCATACTACGAGCTGGTTTTTTAGGTGTTTTTTTGCCCAAACTCATGGCAATCAAATTTTCCCAATAAGCTCAAATAAAGCAGATTACCCTTTAATTTTTATAAAATTACCCCCATCTATCTTCAATTTGATACATTGTGAAATAATATGAATTCAATGCAAAATATCACCGTTTATTGCGGTTCAAATCTAGGATTAACACCTGATTATTATTACGCTGCCAAACAAATGGGCAAAGCCATTGCAAAACGTGGTAGTCACTTGGTTTATGGTGGTGGTAGTGCAGGTTTAATGGGCGTTTTGGCAGACAGCGTTTTAGAGCATGGTGGACTGGCAACGGGTGTAATCCCACATTTTTTAGACGAAAAAGAAGTTGCACATAAAGGCTTAACCAAGCTGATTATGACAGAAACCATGTCGCAAAGAAAACTTAAAATGATTGAGTTGGCTGATGCCTATATTGCCATGGCGGGCGGGCTTGGCACATACGAAGAACTATTTGAGGTTTTATCCAATGCTCAATTAGAACTGGATAACAGCCCGATTGGCCTGCTAAACACCAATGGTTTTTTCAATCCTTTGTTGGATTTACTTAAAAATACCGCAGATTGTGGCTTTATGCCTGCTGATAACCTTAAATTAGTTTGCGTCAGCGATGACCCTGAAATACTTTTGAATCAAATGGCACATTATACACCAACTAAGACCATCAAATGGCAACATCCTGATTGGTATGATGAATTGATTAAAAATCCAAAAAATTAATGAACAATTGTACTAAATTTGTTAAAATAGGCAAAACTTACCATAAAACCTAGTCGGTTTTGCAAAAATTTGTTACAATAAAGGTTATTTTCGTTTTTACAAAGGTGGTCATGATGGACATCAATCAAATCCGTGAACTTATTGATTTAATGGAAGAAAAAGATTTAGCCAATCTTGAATATGGCAATGATGAAAGCTATATTCATCTGACACGTAATGTCGCCGTACAAACCGCCTTTGTCCCTCAAGCCGTCGCTCCAACCCCTACAGCTACGCCTGTTGCATCTGAAACTAAAGTTATAAACGGCAAAGTAGAAAACTCACCAATGGTTGGTGTATTTTATTCAGCACCAAGTCCTAATGACCCGCCATTTGTTAAAGTTGGTCAAGAAGTAGAAGCTGGCGACCAGTTAGGGATTATTGAAGCAATGAAAATCATGAATCCCTTAGAAGCTACACAAAGTGGCATCATTGAAGAGATTTTAGTATCTAATGGTGAGGTGGTACAATTTGGTCAGCCTGTGATTCGCTATAAAGCCTAAGGTGCATTATGATTAAAAAGTTATTAATTGCCAATCGTGGTGAAATAGCTCTACGAATTGTACGTGCTTGTAAACAGCTTGGCATTCAAACCGTGGGCGTTTATTCAACCGCTGATAAGGATTTGATGCACTTACGTTTTGTTGATGAAGCGGTTTGTATTGGCAATGCGCCTTCATCGCAAAGTTATTTAAACAGCAATGCCCTACTTGCAGCCGCTGACATTACAGGAGCGGATGCCATTCATCCAGGCTATGGTTTTTTATCTGAAAATGCTGACTTTGCCGAAAAGGTAGAGGAGGCAGGTTTAACCTTTGTTGGCCCACATCCTGACCACATTCGCTTAATGGGCAATAAAGTATCAGCCATTAACGCCATGAAAGAAGCTGGCGTACCCACCGTACCAGGTTCAGTTGGTGCAATCACCCTACACAATGCCGAAGAGCAAGCTCGTAATATTGGATTTCCTTTGATTGTAAAAGCAGCGGCTGGTGGTGGTGGTCGTGGTATGCGTGTGGTAGAACGATTTGAAGAATTAATTCATCAAGTTCAAGCCGCAAAAGCTGAAGCCGAAAGTGCGTTTGGCGATGATACTGTTTATATGGAAAGATTTCTCAAAAATCCTCGCCATGTTGAAGTTCAGGTGTTAGGTGATGGTAATGGCAATGCCATTCATTTATTTGATAGAGATTGTTCATTACAACGTCGCCACCAAAAAGTACTTGAAGAAGCCCCGGCTCCAAGCATTGCTGATGACATCAAAGCGCCTATTCTAGAAGCCTGTGTACGTGCATGCAAACAAATTGGTTATCGTGGTGCTGGAACATTTGAATTTTTATACGAAAATGACCAGTTTTTCTTTATTGAAATGAATACCCGTGTTCAAGTAGAACACCCTGTTACTGAAATGATTACAGGCATTGATATTGTTGTTGAGCAGCTAAAAATTGCAGCAGGTTATGGGTTATCCTACCATCAAGATGAAATTAACATCCGCGGGCATGCTTTAGAATGCCGTATTAACGCTGAAGACCCTAAAAACTTTATGCCCTGCCCAGGCCGCATTGATACTTTATTTGCGCCAAGCGGTTCAGGGGTGCGTTTTGATTCGCATCTGTATCAAGGTTATACCATACCCAGTTATTATGATTCCTTGATTGGTAAATTGATTTGTCATGCACAAACTCGCAGACAAGCGGTTGCAAAAATGTTGCACGCCTTAGATGAACTGGTTATTGAAGGTATTAAAACCAACATTCCTTTGCATCGCGATGTGATTTTGCAAGACGAAGCCTTTACCGAAGAAGCTCAAAACATTCATTACTTAGAGAACCATTTATTAAAATCCTAAGTTTTAAAAAAAAAATTAAAGCCCAATTTTATAACTGGGCTTTAATTTTAAATAACAATTATGGCTCTTCTTGATTGTCTTTATTATCACTATCATCATCCAATAAAGGTGTTTCATCGGACTGCTTATCAATCCCTTGGTTGCTATCCATATCCAATAATGCCAACAAGATTGACAAATATTTATCATCACTATTTTTAATTTTTTGAACCAAATCATTTTTATAGTCTAAAATATTTACACTATTTTGCTCATTTGGTATTTGATGAATGCTTGGTAAGCGTGAAAATTTGCCAAGTTCTTTTTTATCTTGATACAATTGAGTAAAATTATCTAAAAAAACTGCTTTGTCTTGTGTTACTGACGACAATTTAGCTGGCAAAGATTTATCCCAAGACAGTCTTTGATGTATCCAAGTTACCTTGCCATTTTCAATACCATAATGACTGATTGCAGGTGAGCTATTTTCCTCTTCTGTTAAATTGATAGCTTCCGTTACATAGCGGTCTATTTCATCATTCACACGCTTTAATAACAAAACAGTTAAAGCCTTGCTGTTCATTTTGGAAAACAAAGCTTCTGCCATATTCTGATTTTTTGATTCATCTTGCTGAAGATTGCTGACATGAATTACACTTTCACCTTCGCGAATATAACGCTCAAAAAACCGATTGGTGTATATACCCAGCGCGTTTTCAAGCGTTAATTCAGGATATTTTTTAGTAATTTCATGATAAAAAGTATCTAAAAAGACGTAACGGCTATAAGCTTTATCTTTTTCAGTGATTTGGGTTCGAACGATATAAGGTGTATTATGAATGACCGTTTGGGCATTTTGGGGTAGATTTTGATAAATCAGGGGTGTTTTAGTTAGTTCTTGTTCATCAATTTTAGCAAAACCATGTTGTGGCAATGCCAAAAACGCTTCTGCTTTTGCCCGAATAAAAGCTTTTACCAATTCTTTAGTAAAATCTTTAGGGAGACTACCATCATTAATAGAAAGATATAACCATTTATTTTGCCATTGGTCGCCCAATGTTTTATCCAAAAGACGGTTATTCGCCAGTGCTAAGTTATCCGCCCAAAAATAAATTCTACCCTCTTTTGCATCAACATAAATTGGCTGATTTACCATCGCATCAATGTTTTTTGCTTGATAGGTAAAAGTAGGTAAAGCAGTGATGGCGCCTTTGTACGGTTCATAACGTCCCGTAATTGTAACATGGCTAGGTTTAAGCAAATATTCCTCCAGCAATTGAGAGGTTTTATCATCTTTGTCAAACGCTTTGGTAACTGCCTGTTCTTGGATGTGTTTATCACTTTGCTCTAAAAAAGCATTTGCTCGATTTTGAGGGCTTTGATCTTTTGTTTTTTCATAAAAATCTTTAAAGTCAAATGTTTGATATGTGTTTTCTTTGTCACGACACGCCTTATAATCCTGAAGCAACGCATCAGTTTTATCGTGATACTCTTCAAATTTAATATCTTTATTTTGCTGTTTCGCTTCTTTTGCTAATTTAATATAAGCTGTATCATGAATCGTTTCACAGTTATCATAAGCTTTATTATTTGTATCGTCTTCAATAAACTTTTTATCTTTAGAGTCTGCCTTGTTATTAAAAACGTAAACATCAGTTTGATATGAAAAAGCTGAACGTACTTGGGTTTGTAACGCCATTGCCAAAACATTTTTAGGGTCTAGTGGAGTGGGCAAAACAGGCATATCTGCATTTGTAGATACTGTTTTTGGCGTTTTGACTACCTTAGGAGTTGTTGTAGCACAAGCAGTTAAAACCGCACTAACAGCCAAAGTCAATAGTTTGATTTTATTCATTATTTTTTTCCTTGATGAATAAGCTGGGTTTTTATTTCAATGGTTATTTTGCAGGTTATAACCTATGGCTTCACGTCAGAAACATCACTGTCATCATCTAAACCAACATCATCATAGCCACTATCGTAATTACTATCATAATCGTCATCCATGCGCGCAAGTTCTGCTTGACTTTGGAATCGATGCTCATCTATTTTATTTTTCAGCCAAGTTGTACCATCAAATGTCGGTTTTGGGGCGGTTTTATCAAAAGCTTGTGCAAATTTACCCGCTAATGGATGAGTATCAAAAATCGCCTTATCAAAACGAATCTGATTAACCATCTGATGGCTAACATCTTGAATGTCATCATCTATCGCCATAAAAGTCTGTACTGCGACAAGTTTGCCTGTGTTGTCTAAATACAAATAACTGTTTTGCGTTAAAGAAAATGGAATCAATCCTTCTAACATCTGAAACAGCCCACCCACATCATTGGCACGATGTGCTGATGAAAATAATGCAAAATCATCAATCGCTTTTTTGATTTTATCAGTTTGCATTTTTTGTTCTTGTGATTTTTGAGTTGGTTTTTTGTCAGTTTGTTTGGTTATATCAGGGTAAAAATCAGGATGATTGTCTACATACTGTTTTAAATTTATAGCTGTTTTTTTAGCAATCACATCTAAGATTTTACCTTGTTCTTTACTGCTTAAATTGATTTTAATAACCTGATTTGCTCCAATTTCTTTGGCATATTTATCTTTAGATAAATCCATTTTGGTGAAATCTTGAGGATTTAAATCTGCAATTGCTGCCAAAATACCTTCATTAATGGCCTCATAAATGACATCTGTGGGAATTTTTTGACTGAGTGTTGGCGGCAATGCAAAGGTCATTCGTCCATCAGCAACCTCGTTAGGTAGCGGTGCATTTTTTGGATTGATTAAAGCAACAACGGGTAGAAGTGCGGATACATCTGCGTTAATTGCCCCTTGTTTAAAATCAAATTCTATTGGCAACTGTATAGACTGTTTGGCAGTTGCAGATTCATAATCCAATGACACCAAACCAGTTGCCACTTTCGCCTTTGGATTATGATGCCAAAGTCCTGTTGTTACTGTATGATTGTTTTGATAAATGTTTTGGGCGTGAATTTGTTCAGGTGTCTTTTTAGCATGATTTAGCATACTTGAAATCACATTTTTTAGAAAACCATCATAAAGTTCATCTTTAGTAGTTTGTTTTTGTCCTTCACTCTCCTTCATCTCTTTGTACAAAGTAAGCCATCCTGACAGTCCGCGATATTTATAATAATCCTTTAAATAATCAACGCCTTCGCTACGAATATAAGCATCTACCTCATACAAACGTTCCCTCGCATCAGAAAAAGTTTCTAATGTTTGCTCTTCATTATCGATAGCTGTCCCTGCACATGTGGCATAATCAACATAACTTTGTAAAAATTCATCAGCATTATAAGTATAATTTTTACCCAATTTGCGTAAGGCTGCTTGTCTATCTATGGACGACTGAGAACATTGTTTAATTTTACTGGTAGTGTCCAAAAATTCTTTAGTATATCCATTTTTGGTGTAACTTGATGGTTCAAGAATTTGTGTAATATCAAATTGGTCTCTACATCTTACAAAGTTATAATGCACCGCATCATACTTTTCAAGTGATTCATCTTCCAGTGTTTTTGGTTGACGTCCTGGTTTCATAATATCTGCCAAACCTGTCTTATATTCAGCTAAACAACTGGTCAGATGATGAATATCATTCACCTGATAACCTTGGGCTTGTTTTAAAAGCTGATTGGCAGTTTTGGTCACAGCTTTTTGACACTGATTCAGTTCTTTTTGAGCTTGTTGGATTTTCTTATCTTTATTGTCAATATTTGGATTGCCTGACACAGCAGCGTCCACGCTGTAACTAGCATCATAAACACAAAAGCGAATGTCTGTATCTAAAGAGTTAATTTTTTCATTGATTTGAGCATAATCCTCCCCCATACCCACCTGTCTAGTCACCGTTTTGGGGCTGCGCTCCAACATTTCGTCATCATAGCGCAAATAAGGCAACTGACTTTTATCATGAGCAGACTCACTGGCTTCTTCCAATAAATCATCTTTATCTGATATTAAATTTTCAGTTGGCAAATAATCATCTTGGCTACGAAACCCTTTGCTATCAATGCTATTTTTGTTTCGGCGATATTCTCGCACTTTGATAACGCTTGTCCAGATGCTATCAGCATTTTTATCCACACTATCCTTGGTGTATAAAGATGACATTTGGTAATAGTAATTTGAAACAGCAAAACGCTCATTATGTAAATGTTCATCTAGCGCCTGTAGAACCGATGTTTTTGCAGAATCCGCTTGTTTATAATCAAAAAATAAATCTTTGGCGCTGTCTGGAATCACATTATCAGTATAATGATTGATTGCTATTTGTTCGTTTTTAATACTTTGACAGGCTGTCAGCATCAGCACAGCAATCATCATCACACCATATTTTAGGCTAAATTTTGAGACAAGCATAAGATTTCCTTGCAATTTTATTGGTGTTAAACTTTACAGATTATACACAAAAAGCCTATTAAAACCTAGTTTTTTAATCTGAATTTTTCAGGGTATCATCACAAATCTCTAAAAAAAACACCACCCAAATTTAGGGTGGTGTTTTTATCAAAAAAGCAATTATTTAATGCGCATATCGCCTGTTTCCACAAAACGCTGATGCCATGACAAGGCTTCAAGTAGTAGATGTGGGGTGTGGATACCGCCTGATTTTGTGCTTGCTTTTTCAGCACGCTCATAATAATCACGTAACATATCGCGATAATCAGGATGTGAGCAGTTTTCAATGATTAATTTAGCACGCTGACGTGGTGATTTGCCACGTAAGTCCGCCATACCCTGTTCAGTGATGATAAACATAACATCGTGTTCAGTATGGTCGTGGTGCGATACCATCGGTACGATGGCGGAAATTGCTCCATTTTTAGCAGTTGATGGGCTAACAAACATGGAGAAAAAACCATTACGTGTAAAATCGCCACTACCACCAATACCATTCATCATCTTAGTGCCCATGATATGTGTAGAATTGACGTTACCATAAATGTCTGCCTCAATCATGGCATTCATGCCAATAATACCCAAACGGCGAATCAGTTCTGGGCTGTTGGTAATTTCCATAGGGCGTAGGACAATCTTGTCACGTAAAAATTCAATATTGTCGTTAAAACGTTGTAAAGCATCTGGACTAAATGACAATGCTGTTGCTGAGGCTGACTTCATCTTACCTGCAATAATAAGGTCAAGCATTCCGTCTTGAAGTACTTCGGTATAGCCTGTCAAATCTTCAAACGGTGCATCTAATAAGCCCGCCAAAACAGCATTGGCAACATTACCAACACCTGATTGCAATGGCAATAGATTTTTTGGTAGACGACCTGCTTTTACTTCATGGCTAAAAAAGTCAATAATTTGAGCAGCAATGCGTTTTGATGTTTCATCTGGATCGGCAAATTTGCTATTGCGGTCGCTTGCATTTGTAAAGACGATTGCCACAATTTTATCCAAATCACATTCCAAATAAGGGCTACCAATACGGTCAAACGCTTGAGTGACTGGAATAGCCTTACGATGCGGAGGTGTGCCAACATCAAAATAAATATCATGCATGCCTTCTAAAAGTTCATTTTGGGCAGTATTCACCTCAATGATGACTTTTTTAGCAGCTTTTAAAATTTCATTATTATGACCAATACCCATGGATGGAATGATTTTGCCATCTTCGGTAATGCCTGTTGCCTCAATAATCGCCACATCCATATCGCCATAAAATCCTTGACGAATTTGCTGTTCAACGTGTGATAAATGCATGTCCTGATATGCGATATTACCCACATTGATGTTATTTCTTAAAGTTGGATCAGATTGAAAAGGCGAACGAAAACTCAAGGCTGAAGCCTCAGCCAATACACCATCACATTCGGGGGCGGTTGATGCACCTGTTACCATGCGAATGGCAAACTCTTTACCCTCTACGTGATGAGCTTTAGCACGGTTTGCAATCGCTGTTGGCAAAGCCTTTGGGTAACCTGCGCCTGTAAAACCACTAATTCCAACAAGCATGTCATGCCCAATAAATTCTGCCGCTTGCTCAGCAGTCATTACTTTTTCGCGAAGTCCTAGATGTTTGATACGTTCAATAGACATAATGATATTTCCTATATATTACACAGGGGTATGATACAGATTTATGACCAGCCAAAACAGTCAAAAATTTTTTTGATTGTATCATAACTTTTTGCAAAAAAATAATTAAATCGTAAAAATCTTAATCTGTAATTAAAACGATTTTTCAAAACTGATAAAAACTTGATTTTTTTGAGTGCTATACATTGAAGGAATATTACTGTTGGTTTTTTTGTATTGGTAATTGATACGTGGAGTCACACCAAAAAAATACCAATCGCGCAATATTGAGTAGTTACTGCTAGTAAACACTGTTACCATTTAGCTGATGATAATCGTCATAGTTGTTTTTAGCATATTCTGAAGCTGTTAATACCAGTGAGCGCATTCACCTCGTACATCATACGATGATTTGTAACATTGATTAGCATAAGAACGTTTCTCATAAAATGGCAAGACCGCCCAACGGCTTTGGTCACTTTGATGTAAATACCCAGCCAATGTGCGGTCAATAATATTGCAATTTAATAAAAAATTAACTTTTAATCATATAGTTGCCCATACCATCAAAGCCCTGCTTTTAAACTTGCCACAATAAATCTATCCAAATCACCATCAAGCACCGCTTGAGTATTTGAATTTTCTACACCTGTACGCAAATCTTTAATTCTTGAATCATCAAGTACATAAGAACGAATTTGTGAGCCCCAGCCAATATCTGATTTACTTTCTTCTAAGGCTTGTTGCTTTTCCATGCGTTTTTGCATTTCCAGTTCATAAAGTTTGGCACGAAGCATTTTCATAGCAGTGTCTTTATTAGCGTGCTGACTGCGTTCATTTTGACACGCCACCACCACACCCGTAGGCTGGTGCGTAATTCGCACAGCACTATCTGTAGTATTAACATGCTGACCACCTGCACCACTAGAGCGATAAGTATCAATTCTTAAATCCGCAGGGTTAATGTCAATTTGAACATTATCATCAATCTCGGGCGATACAAATACCGCCGCAAATGAGGTGTGTCGTCCATTATTACTATCAAAAGGAGATTTTCGCACCAGTCTATGAACGCCAATTTCAGTACGTAGCCAACCAAAAGCGTAATCACCTTTGACAGCAATGGTTGCCGATTTAATGCCAGCAACCGAACCTTCTGAAACTTCCATTACTTCAGCTTTAAAGCCATGCGATTCACACCAACGCAAATACATTCTTAAAAGCATTTGCGACCAGTCTTGAGCTTCTGTACCACCAGAGCCAGCTTGGATATCCAAATAACAATTATTTGCATCCATTTCGCCACTAAACATGCGTTTAAATTCCAAATCAGCAACTTGGGCAGCCGCAGCATCCAGTTCAGTCTGTACATCCACAAGCAAACTTTCATCATCGGCTTCTTGCGCTAGCTCAAGCATCGCAGCAGCATCATCTAATTTGGTATTTAAATTATTAATTGTATCAATAATACCATCTAAAACCGATTTTTCTTTACTGATTTTGGTGGCAAGTTCAGGATTATTCCAAATTTCTGGGTTTTCCAATTCCAAATTAACTTCTTCTAAACGTTCTTTTTTAGTTTCCACATCCAGATAACGGTATAATTCTTCACCACGATTATGTAAATCTTTGATTTGTTCAGTATAAGTTGCAATTTCCACAAAAAACTCTCTTAAATAATTTTTTAAAATTTAAA
>CAKAQU010000050.1 GCA_916720335.1 uncultured Moraxella sp.
GAGAGTAGGTCATCGTCAGCACCCTATTTAACCCCCTTATCTGATGATGAGGGGGTATTTTTCTAAGAATCGAATAAAAATAACTTATTAATTCTTATTTCTTTCTTGTATACTGTCTAATTTTACACGTTTTGAAAAAATTCAATTGTTAAGTTTTGATAATCGATAATAGCGATAGACAAGTCTTGTTTTATTATTTTTTACACCCATTTTTATCTAAATTTCTCTTAATATACGTTATGATCAACTCATCAGCGATTAAAAAGCCTTTAGATAAGACCACTCATCTTTTCCAAATTTTACAAAATTTACCTAATCTGCCTGGCGTTTATCAAATGCTGGATAAATCTGGCGAGATTTTGTATATAGGTAAAGCTAAATCCTTAAAACATAGAGTTTCTAGTTATTTTTCAAAAACAATTACGCATCCAAAAACCAAAGCTCTAGTAACTCGCATTTGGGATATTCAAACTATTATTGCACACAGTGAATCTGAAGCATTATTACTTGAACAGAATCTGATTAAAGAACATAGACCACCCTATAATATACTTTTGAGAGATGATAAGTCTTATCTATATCTTTTTATTTCTATTGATAATTTTCCAAAAATTGGTATTAGTCGTGGCAAATCCAATCACCGTCAGAATCGATTTTTTGGACCTTATCCATCGGCAGCTAATGCAAAAGAAGCACAAGTTTTATTACAAAAACTATTTATGTTGAGAAATTGTACAAATCGCACATTTCAAACCAGCAAAAAACCCTGTTTGGAGTATCAAATCAAACGTTGTTCAGCGCCTTGTGCGGGATTAATTGATAAAAAAAAATATGAACAAGATGTTCAAAATGCTTTAGCATTTTTACGAGGCGATACTAAAAATTTGCAAAAAACATTGACTCAAAAAATGCATGAAGCTTCTCAAAATATGAATTTTGAGCAAGCAATATTTTATCGTGATCGTTTAGGCGTATTATCAGAAATTACCTCAACCCAAGCTGTACATCGCTTGGAAGGCGAAGCCGATGTATTTTTTATGATGGAACAAATGGGGATTTTGGCAGTCCATGTTTTAACCATACGTCAAGGGAAGGTTTTGGGTGGAAAAACTTATTTTTTAGATGATAATGATATAGAAGGTGAAAATCCATTTGAAAGATTTTTATTGTCTTTTTATTTTCAGATAAGTCAAGATTTACCCAAAGAAATCATTGTCAGTCAAGATTTACCCAATAAACAAACCATAATAGATGTATTCTATCAAAAATTTAATCAAAAAATAATCATTAAATCACAAGTACATACCTATCGAAAACAATGGCTTGAGATGGCTGAATTAAACGTTCGTAATGATTTAACAGGCAAACTATCTGATTATCAAGAATTGCAGCAGCGTTTTGATGAGCTGCAAAAAGTATTATTTGGTATTTGTGATAATTTTATTAACCGCATCGAATGTTTTGATATTAGTCATACCATGGGTGAACTTGCGGTGGGTTCTTGTGTGGTTTTTGATAGAATGGGCAAACAAAAGCGCCAATATCGCCAATATAACGTTATTGATGTAGGCGGTGATGATTATGCATCAATGCGGCAAATTTTAATTCGTCGTTATAAAAAACATTCATTGCCAGATTTACTCTTGATAGATGGTGGGCGCGGGCAATTAACGGCTGCCAAAGAGGCGCTACAAGAACTCGGTATTCTATCACAAACGTTGCTGATTGGTGTGGCAAAGGGTGAGGGACGAAAAGCGGGTTTGGAGGTTCTGCATTTTCTTAATCATGATGCAATTGATTTACCAAAAGATAATAAAGCTTTACATCTAATTATGCATATCAGGGATGAAGCACATCGGTTTGCCATTACCAATCATCGCAAAAAGCGAGATAAAGCTCGGGGATCATCCATTCTTGAGGTGATTCCCAATCTAGGAGCAAAACGTCGCCGTGAACTTTTAACACATTTTGGTGGCATAAGTCAGCTGCTTGGAGCATCACAGGCTGATATTGCCAAAGTTCATGGTATCAGCAAGACTTTGGCGCAAACAATTTATCATGCATTACATGGCGATTAATTATTTTGCAGACTGTTTTTACTGTCTAAAATCATTACCATCTTAGTAGTGTGTTTGGTAAATTTATCAAGCCAGCGTTGAGCGGTAATGAGTTCCAAAGCTGCCGCTGCATTTTCAGCTTGTGAAGCGCTTTGTTCTACAATAGAAAAACGTACACTATCTTTTTGAGCTTTTAAATCATCACCAAACGCCACAAAACTTTTGACAAAGGCGCTGTCAATACCATTAATTGGCAGTTCTGATAAGTAATGGGTAAGCTGTTGAAAATATACCATAGTTTCTGATAATGCATTGTTTTGTAAGTTATTTTTTAAAATATCGATAAAATTTACTGATGATAAATCCTCTCGAATCATGCGGCTATACACCACCAACCGCAGCAAATTACTTAATTGTTGTTGGTCATTTTTAGCTTGAGAAACGGGCATTTTTTCTAAATATTCATCAATTTTTGCCAAGGTATCATCTAAAATTTGACCATTAATCTCATTACTTAAAATCGCGCCACGACTTGCCAAAATTATCTGTTCATAAATTTGGGATAAACTTTGACATAAAGCTCGTTTGGCACTATCAATCGCAACCGCTGGTAGTGAAAACAAACTGTCGTCCAAAAAGCGTGTTGCGGGGATTTCTTTTTCAGGAATAAGCCACTGCAAAACCTTCTGCATTTGTTTGGTAAATGGCATAAACAGCATTGCTCCAAGTAAGCTAAAAGCAGTATGAAATGCAGCAACTACGACCATATTATCCCATACTAAAAAGCGATGTTCTACCAACCAAAGTGTTGCTGGCATCAGAACAAAAAATATCACAATGGCTGTAATGACGTTAAACAACACATGGACAGCAGCCGTGCGCTTAGCACTGACGGTTGCACCAATAGCGGCTAAAATTGCAGTGGCAACTGTACCAATGTTTTGACCAATGACAAGAGCCAAAGCTTGTGGCAAATCAATAGCGTTACTGGCAAGCGCAGCAAGTGTTGCAGTAACGGCAGCGGTAGACGATTGCAGTAAAACCGTCATCACAAGTCCAACCATCACCAAAATTAGCTGTGTGCGTAGTGTATCATCAGACCACTGAGTCAAATCCACTTGCCCTGCAAAACCTGCCATGGCGTCTTGTAAAAAATCAATTCCGAGAAATAAAAGCCCAAATCCTGCTAAAGAAAGACCCAAAAGTCCCCAAAATTCTTTACCCAAAAGCTTGAGCATTGCTCCAATCCCAATCATTGGTAAAGCAAAAGCAGTAATAGAAAATTTTAATCCTAAAAAGGCTACCATCCAGCCTGTGCTGGTTGTACCAATATTGGCGCCAATAATAATACCGATTGCCTGTACAAAACTTAATACGCCCGCACTGACAAATCCAATAGTTGCCAAAGTGGTTGCGGTGGATGATTGTACAATCATGGTAAAACTAATGCCAAAAAACATTGCTTTGATGGGCGAGCCTGTAAAGCGCCCTAGCCATTGTCTTAAACTATCACCTGCCATTGCCTTTAGGCTGTCCGTCATCAAAGACATGCCAAGCAAAAATAAACCAATTCCACCAGTAAGATGCGTAAGTACCATTAACATAACAATAAATTATTTATCATCAATTTATATATAGGAAAACGTTCATAATAGCTTTAGCTGAGAGCTTTGACAAGCAGCTTTAGATAATTGGCGGGTTATCTGGACTGTTTATATAAAAAGTTGTTTACATACTGAAGGGAAAAAAGACAGGCAGATTGTTTAATTGATGTTATTCATTAAGTCATCAATCTAAAAAAAGCCAAATTTAATAATTTGGCTTTTGATTTTTATTTTCCAGTTAATTGCCCTGCAATCCAGCGCTTAATGGGTGGCAGGTGATTGCTAAGATGTAAGGCGGCACTACGAACAATTTTCATTGGTTTTTTATCATTGGTAAACAGTGTAACCATTGCATTAGTACCGTGATACAAAACTCGAGTATGTGCTTGATGGCGACGATTGTAAGTATTTAACAATGAAGTTGAACCAATATCTTTGCCTTGCTTATCAGCGTTTAAAATCAAATTTGCTAAAATATCAGCACTCATAAGCCCTAAATTAAATCCATGTGCAGTAACAGGATGCATGCCTACAGCACTATCACCAATCAAGGCTGTGCGTTTGGTAACAAAGGTCTTAGCATGAACTCCCATGAGTGGGTAATGGTGGATACTACTAACAACAGTGATTTTTCCTAAGCGTCCATCCATCATATTTTCTACTTCTTGGGCAAGAGCTTCTGGACTTAATGACAACAGTGCATCACTTTGAGTATTATCTAAAGTAATCACACAGTTAGTAAGATTATCTGTCAAAGGCAATAGCGCTAAGGTGCGATTATATAAGAAACATTCTTGAGCGGTGGCTTCGTTGGATAACGGATGACTGACTCGAAACACAATAACCGTACGTCCAAAATCATTCATATCCGCCCCAATACCCATTTCACGACGTACAAATGAAAAACGACTGTCTGCCCCAATAAGTAGCTGTGCTGTTAGAATGGTATCATCAGATAAAGTTATGGTTGCTTGCATATCAGAAGTATGCAACTGTTTAATGGTTACATCGGTTTTAATGGTTACGTTTGGCAGGTCTTTAACTTCATCATATAAAGCCTGACGGATGTTGTGATTGGAAATTAAATTACCCAATCTGTCAATGGATGTAAAAAATGATAAATCTTTGGGTACTTTAAAATGCAAAGCATAATTAAAATCGCCATTATAAACTTTAGCATCTTTTAATTTGAAAATTTCGTTTTCATCAAAACGTTGCCAAGCCCCCAAATTTTGTAAAATTTCTTTGGAATGATGAGTTAAGGCAATTTCTCGCCCGTCATAAGCAGCTTTTTCAATGGTGGATAATGGTGCTTTTTCTAAAATGGTAATAGTTAGGTCACTATTTTTGAAATAACGAGCAAAAGCAAGACCTGCAGGGCCTGCACCAACGACAACAATATCACTTTTTATCACATTGTTATTTTGAGTGGTCATCATCATCACCTATATGTGTGTTTGTGGAACGCTATGAGCAGTGATTTCGCTTTTGATGGCATCTTTTAGCCAGCCTCTAAGGTTTTCAGAAATTTCACTCATTTGTTCGCTTAAAAAATCATCAAGTTGGCTGGATAGTTTTTTATAAAGGCGCGTTTCTAATTCTGCCAACTGTTCTGAGCTTAAATAAGATAATTGGTTATTATGAGAGGGTGAGGACTCATCTTTTGGGTTCTTGACATCTGCCACTTCAAAAATTGATGCATCAATATTTTGTGATGCTTGAAGGTTATCATCATAGATATGTAATAAGTTTTGAATGACTTGGTCAAAATTTTGATGGGTGAAAGCAAAATTTTTAGCAGGCGTGTCTGCGCTTAACATGTTGCGAATGTCATTTAGTTCTTGATAAAAAGCTTGTTTGGCAGCAACGGGGGCGGATAGCCAGTTTTTATTAAAATTAAGAGAGTAGGTAAGTTCACTCATGATGGTTCCTTTATTTTTTTAATGAAAGCATTAAATTAATGGATATTTAAGGCGTTTTAGCATTTGGGTTGTAACTCTTGGCAGAGTCTGAATACACGATTTCAAAGGACTGCTGTTTATTAGGGTTAATAAAAATAGCAGCAATGCCTTGTTGATTTGCGAGCATTTGTGCATCATCATAAGGTAGCGCTGATAAAGCTGTTGCCCAACCATCTGCTAATGCAACACTTTGTGCGATGACACTGACTGATGCCGTTCCATTTTGTATGGGCCGACCTGTTAAAGGGCTAATGGTATGACTGTAATTAATGCCATCTAATTGTAACATATTACGGTAATTTCCCGATGTAGCAATGTGTAAAGCCTGACCAGTTTTCTGGCTGATGGTGGTGGTAATTTGCCGATTGCTGACGGTGCTGTCTATAATGGGCGCATCTATAGCAATCGTCCAGGTTTTACCTTGTTGATTGAGCCCAAGTGTGGCTACTTCACCACCAATCTCCACCATATAATTTTCAATATGATATTTGTTTTTTAACACATCAGCAATCACATCAACCCCATAACCTTTGGCAATTGCTGAAAAATCAAGTCCTACCCCGTCAGTCGTTTTGGATAAATGGTGTTCGTTTAATAATACTTTATCCAATCCAACTTTTTGTTTGGCTTGTTGGATATCATCTACTGTTGGCGGGCTTTGTAATTTATCAACGCTAATTTTACTACCAAAGCCCCAAAGCTCAACCAAAGGATAAACAGTTGGATCAAAAACATATCCAGATTTTTGGTAAATTGTGCGGCTATCATTCAGCACTTTACCAAAATCAGCATCAATTTGAATACTCTCACCTGCTTTTAATGTGTTGAATTTAGAAATCGTACTGTCTTTATCATAAGTAGACATCGATTTATTGATTTGCAAAAGACGCTCATCAATGCTGGCTTGTATTGACTTTACATCACTATTTTTGGGTGCTTTATAGGTGATATGATAGCTGGTTCCCATGGTTTTGCCACTAATGCTTTGGTAGTCACTAGATTCACCACAAGCACTAAGAAGCATGCAAATTGCGCCGATAAAATAAATTTTTTGCATAAAAAAATCAACATAAAAATTAATCGTCATTGTAGCATTTTTAGAAATGCTTGAGAATGTAGGAAAATAATTGTTATCTTAAATTTAAAATTTTTTTTTTAAAAAATACTTGACAGTAGATTTTTTAACTAATATAATACGCCCACCTTAACAAAGGGGCTATAGCTCAGTTGGTAGAGCACTTGCATGGCATGCAAGGGGTCAGCGGTTCGACTCCGCTTAGCTCCACCAAACTTGTTAAGTTAATAGAATATAAGCACCTAGGCAATTTCTTATATTCTTTATCTAAGTTTTAGATATATTTATTGCGTCCCATTCGTCTAGAGGCCTAGGACATCGCCCTTTCACGGCGGTAACAGGGGTTCGAATCCCCTATGGGATGCCACTTTTTCATCAAAAACCTCAAGTCTAAACTTGGGGTTTTTGTTTTATCCATCAAAAATTCTTGTGTATAATTTGTGATAAAATTGCACATAAGTTATCCTAGTTATTTTAATCTATGGCAAATTTTAAAACCCATTTTAGTGTTGCTGCTGTTGCTAGCGTGGCAGTATCTGGTTTGGGATTTTTTGCAAAATTATATGGTGTAGGTACGGCAGTTTTTGCAGTGATGGTGGGAACAATTGGCGGATTATTACCCGATATTGATTTGCGCAGTTCTCGCCCAGCTAAAAAAGGTTTCTATTTTGCATCGTTATTTTTAGCAACATTTTTTTCGGTCCTTTACGCATCAAATGATAAGACCCAAGAGGGAGCAATGTATGCCATGTTGCTTTGGGTGTTTGTATTTGGGATATTTCGTTTTGGAATATTTGAACTATTTAGTCGCATTACTGTACATCGAGGCATGGTACATTCTGTGCCATACATGGCAGTTTTTGGGCTGATTTTGGTGTACGTTGTCCATTATGGTTTATCTTTATCAGCTTATACTAGTTGGATTTTAGGACTATTTTTATTTTTTGGTAGTTTGGTACATTTAATCTTAGATGAAATGTATAGCGTTAATATTTGGAATTTTAAACTTAAAAAATCAGCAGGAACAGCGTTTAAATTTTTTGAAAGCGATAAACCGATTCAATATGCCATACTTTATACATTGCTTGGGCTGTTATGGATTTTTGCTCCCAGTTTTTATGATACTTGGTCAATATTAAAACAAACTACAATCGGTTTTATCAATTAAAAAATGAAAATAATTTTATTTTACTTTGTGATGACAAAATTTTATCAAAATGCTAAAATAAAAATAACATATTTTGTAACAAATTGAGGAACCATTGAAGATTTATCCTTGTTATCAGCGCACACTTGCCAAAAAAATCACGGCAACAGGCATTGGGCTGCATAGTGGTAAAAAAGTTACTTTAACTTTAGCGCCTGCACCCTTGGGAACGGGCGTGGTTTTTGTGCGCACGGATTTAAATAACGCTCGTATTCCAATGTCGGCGGAACTGGTGCAAGATACTTTGATGTCGTCTAACTTAGTGGCAGGTGAGGCTAAAGTTGGCACGGTTGAACATTTATTGTCAGCAGTGGCAGCGTTTGGTATTGATAATTTATATATTGAAGTGGATGCACCAGAGATTCCTATTATGGATGGTTCAGCAGCGCCTTTTTTATTTTTGTTGGATGAGGCTGGAATTGCAATTCAGGATAAATTAAAAGAATTTATCTGTATTCAAAAACCAATCCGCGTATCCGATGGTGATAAATGGGCAGAATTAAGCCCTTATGAACATGGCTTTTTGATGGATTTTGAGATTGATTTTAACCACGATGCTATTAAGGCTACCGACCAAAAAACCACATTAGACTTTAATACTGCCAATTTTGCTCGCGAAGTTGGTCAGGCTCGTACCTTTGGGTTTTTAAAGGATCTAGAAGAATTACATAAGCACAATCTAGCATTAGGCGGCAGTTTGGATAATGCAGTAGTACTTGACGAACATTCGGTTGTAAATGAAGGTGGTCTGCGTTACCACAATGAGTTTGTACGTCATAAAATGCTAGATGCAGTGGGCGATTTATACGTTATTGGCAAGGCGATTTTAGGTAAATTCTCAGCATATAAATCAGGTCATGCGCTTAATAATGCATTAATTCGCAAAGTACTTGCTGACCAAGACAACTATAAAATTGTAACATTTTATGACAAAGAATCTTG
This sequence comes from uncultured Moraxella sp., assembly GCA_916720335.1. Lineage (GTDB taxonomy): Bacteria > Pseudomonadota > Gammaproteobacteria > Pseudomonadales > Moraxellaceae > Moraxella. The sequence goes on from CAKAQU010000050.1 coordinate 8,847, forward strand.
TCCAATTGTCTATAATTTGGGCAAAAATTCCTAATTATCAGTGAGTTATGTTTGTTTTAGTGCAATATTTGCGTGATAAATGGGTAATAAACTACCAATTCAATGTTTTTCGTAGCAACATAATAAAAGCCAATCTCATTTGTTGATTGGCTTTTGTGTTATGGGCTTTATTAGAATTTATGATAAATAGATGACTAAAATAATTTATTATAGCAATATTTATTAACATAAATTTACATAATAATCAATTCAACCATCTTTTTTTAAAAACAACTTTTGTAAATAACACGTGTACTAAAAAACCATAAGTTATATTTAGTTACAGATGACATTGCCTACTGACTGTGCTATAGTAACCATGTGTTACGCCATCTATCAGTTTAATCTAAGGTTTTTATTTAAAATCCTTGGATTGCTTAGGATGACTTCCATATCAGTAATCTGACAAAAGCGCTTAGATGTTTGTAAGGCTGCTAGACATGCCAGTTTTACGTTGCGCAAATGATTAACAGCGGTAAAGGTTGGTAGGGTGAGTGTTATTTTGTTTGTGGTGATGTTTGTAACCCGGCAAGATAAAGCCATTTGCGGGCCAATGATAGGGATAAGTAGAGGTTGTGCCTCCTTGCTAAGTTGTTGATAATAATTAAATTGTTCTAATAATGTTTTTGGTAAACAAAAACCAGCTGCAGATAGCTTTTCAGTGGTATCAGCAAGATGATTGGGGCGTTTGATTTTGGGTTGTAAAACCTTTTGAGTGTTGTCTGGATCGATTATTGGGCTTTTCATCAAAAATTCCTTATTATTATGTTCTATTAGAAGGTAAAATGGGGTTGATTTGTAAAGAATATATTTTCAAATCAAAATAATGTATGAATTGCATCCTAGATTTGTATGGAGACAAATGTAGTGGAAGTGTTAAAAATTTGACACAAATTACTTGGCTAGTTTAGCACACATTGAACACAATTGGATTGTTCCTTGCATGGATTTTGTGTGTAAACTAAAATCAACAAATCAAACATCATTAGCCTATCAGTTATCATAACTTGAATGGCTTGTAGGTTAATGATGCGAGGCTTTTTTATGAAAAAAATATTTTGGCTAGCATCAGCTTTAGGTATCAGTGTAACTGCAGCGCACGCTCAAACTGGTTCAATCAAAATTGAATCTGCATCAGGCAGAACTATTTATATTACCAATGCCCCAAAAGATGACACCAAAGTGATGAGTGGTAGTCAGCTTGATGCCGAAATTGATGACTTGATGGCATCTAATAATAGTCGTAGCAGTTTTAGTGGTGTATCAAGTGGCACCAGTGAGTATGAATTTTTAACTGCTACTTATGGCAATGCTAATTCAAATTACTCACAAAGTAATTACTCTCAAACCTATCAAGCCTATCAAAGTTACAGTCAAAATAATTCTATGGTTGGTGCGCTAAATGGTGAATCTGCCCCAGCCATCGCTGCTCGTGCCGCCAGCCGCGCTGCTCACGGCAGAAGCACTAAACGTTGTGCATTATACGTTCGTAAGGCTTTGCAATCCGCAGGTTATAAATTTACACCTCAGCCATCTGCTTATCAATACGCTCATGGTACTTTAGCGGGAGCGGGTTTTACACGTATCAGTAGTGATAACTATATGCCACAAATTGGTGATGTTGTGGTATTTAATCGCACCTCAAAAAACCCGCATGGTCATATTCAAATTTATGATGGTACTCAATGGGTTTCAGATTTTCGTCAAGGCGTGGGCAAATTCAGTCCATACGCTCAGCATAATGGCTATAGTGTTTGGCGTGATTTGCGTTATACGAATGCATCAAGTAGTAGTCGTGGCACATATCTTGCAATGAATGAGCAGTAGCTTAATTTTTTCAATAGAGGTGAATTAATCACCTCTTTTTTATTGGGCAAAAGCGGATTTGATTGTTAAGGGAAATTTATGAAAAAGCGCGCATTGATAGTTTTGTTGGCAAGTGTGGCCATGTTTGGTTGCAAGGAAAATGCTTCTGAAAACCAAAAAATTACTCAATCTGCACCAGATTTACAGTCTAATCATACAGCCACTCAATCAGAAACCATAACAAGCCACCAGCAAACCAATCACACAAATGATCGTCAAAATAAAATTAATTTAGTCACCAATGCCATCATCAAAGGTGAAATTACGCCTTTTGCCAGTGCTGCTTTACAAGAAAACATTGCTCAAGCTAGTAAAATCGCAGAAGACATTGATGAGCTTGGTTGCGATTTTCAAGAACGAGTTTATGTTGGCGATGACTCGCAAGATGGCGTTCGAATTGCTGAGAATGTGAAAGTTAATTTTATTAATGATTATACAGTACAGGCAACTTACGACCAAAGATTTCAGGATATGAACGATATTCCTGTTCAAAAAATCACTGTAGATGTTGAACTTAGCTGTGTTTCAAATGGCTGTTATATTGAAGACATGAATAATATTAAAAAAGATGCTCAGACAATTATTAATACCCACGACTGTCCATAAGCTAGCCAAAGATAGGTATTAAAATTTTAATAACAACAACCATCCATTTTCTAAAGTCTATCCAAATAAACCGGTTAC